>JBFYON010000001.1:0-4697 GCA_041303755.1 Micrococcales bacterium
GGTGATGGAGATGCTCGCACTCCGCTTGGATTCAGATTTGGTTTTGTAAAACCGGTACCGGCTAAATTCCCGGTTTTGAAAAAGGCGCCGAAAAACGCGACGCTCGGGAGCGGTTCTCAATCCCAAGCCCCCAGTAGCAAGCCGCGACAATAATCACAGCGCCTAGCCACCCAACGGCGCTCATTATTTCGCCGCCCATTACAACCGCGATCAAGACAGCCCAAATTGGTTCTGTTCCTTGAAGCAGTGCTACACGGGAGGCACTGGTTTTACGAATAGCCCAGAGCATCACCATGAATCCGTATACGGTGCTCAGTAATACGAGTGTGCCCATCAAGATCCACTCACGAACCCCGTAGCTGAAAGCTGCATCTACAGTTCCGATTGGGTCTAGCAAAAAGAAAAATGTTCCGGCAAAGATCAACTGCAGAATTGTGATGTTGGTTGTATCAACGGACTTTCCGCGTGTGAAGAAACTCTGTGAGACCGTGTGCACCGCGCGCAACACTGCCGCTACAACCATGAGTAGATCACCAAGGTTTGGCTCGGTGAATCCATTACCGCTAATCAAGATTCCTACACCCAGAATTGCGCCCAGACCAGAGACGTAGAACATTCTTGGCATCCAAAACTTTGAGACCAAGCCCTCAATAATTGGGGTGAAAAGAATAGATAGCGAAATTATGAGACCGGAGTTAGTTGCCGAGGTTAGGTAAACGCCGGTGGTTTCAACAGTCATTACCAACGCGAGCGTGACCGCAATCCCCAGTGATGCCAGCAGGTCTGCTTTAGAGAACTTAACCGGCCTGAATGACCTGATCAAATAAAGAATCACACCGGCCAAAATGAACCGGATTGCCATCATGCCCCAAAGGCTGGCAAAGTGGGTTAGTTCTCGCGAGGCTAGATAGCTGCCACCCCAAACCATGGCCGCCACCAGAATCGCAACGTCAACCGTGCTCAGTCCGCGCTTGGCAGAATTCATGCCTGATTTTTTCTAAAGAATTTGTTCAGTCTTCCCTGAGCAACGGCAGCTCCAAACAACACGACGAACGCGCCAACCGGTTCGTTCCAGGTAATCTGCTCACCTAAAACAAGTAGCCCAAGGATCACACCAACAATCGGTGACATGTAGGTGACCGCCGAACCAATCGCGCTGCCCACCTGAGCCAGTAATCGGTAGTACATAACGTAGGCAAGGCCTGTGCCAAGCACGCCCAGGGTAAGGATTGAGGCCACGGAATTGAAATTGAAGTCGCCAACAAAAAGCGCACCCGATAAATAAAACGGCAGCAGAGTAAGAGCAGAGGTGAGGACCTGACCAAATACCGCGGCTTCTGGTTTTAGATTCAGCGGTTCAACATATTTGCGTAGGTATGGGCTGCCGATGCCGTAGCAGGTCACGGCAAGAATCAGTGCGCCGATCGCCAGCGGATCGTTGTCGCCAAAGCCTTGCCAGATTCCCAGAACAATAAACACACCAATTAGGCCAACACCAAGCCCTACCAAAACTGTGGTTTTTGGTTTTTCAGCGCGGAAGGCAATCAGGATTGCCAAGACGGTGAATATCGGTGTTGAAGCATTGATGATGGCGGCAAGCGCACTGGTCACATGCTGCTGGGCAAAGCCAAATAGAACTGCCGGTATCGCGGACATGAATAATCCGGCTATCCAAAGCTTGAACCAAACTTTCCAACCGCGCACGAATTTGATTCGCAAAACCAAAAGAACGATTAGCAGAGTGATGGCACCAATTGCCGAACGCCAAAAGGCGATGCCGGTTGGGGTCAGCAGGTCAAGGCCGTTGGAGATGAATAGAAAAGAGGAGCCCCAAATAGTTCCCAAGAACAGGAACTTATAAATCCACGAGGTCGTCTTAGGCTGGCTCATCCTTTGAGCCTACAACTTGTTAGAGCCCTAGTTCTTAGTGTGTTGAAGGCGCTTGCTCAACTTCTGAGCGATCGCCTGACCAAAGGGTGTGGAAAGTTCCAGCCATGTCAACGCGCTTATAGGTGTGAGCTCCAAAGAAATCACGCTGACCCTGAACCAGTGCGGCTGATAAGCGTGGTGAGCGTAGGCCGTCGTAATAAGACAGTGAGGACGCAAAGGCTGGGACCGGAATACCGGAAAGCGAAGCGTTTGCTACCACCTGGCGCCATGAAGAAACTGAGTTGGCCACGGCCTGCTTAAAGAATGGGTCAAAGATTAGTGACTCTAGGTTTGCGTTCTTGTCGTAGGCATCGGCAATACGGTTCAAGAACTGCGCACGAATAATGCAACCGCCGCGCCAGATTTTTGAAACGGCTCCAAGGTTGATGTTCCAGTTGTATTCCTTGGCTCCGGCGCGAATGGCATCGAATCCCTGTGAGTAAGCAACCAACTTCGATGCGTAAAGCGCGCGGCGAACATCTTCAACGAAGGCTGCCTTGTCGGCAACACTCCAAGTTTTTGCTTCCGCAGGTAGTCCATCAACCGCAGCGCGCTGGGAGGCCTGCGATGAAAGTGAACGAGCGAACACAGCTTCGGCGATACCGGAAACCGGGGTACCAAGATTTAGTGCTGTTTGAACTGTCCAAACGCCAGTGCCTTTTGAACCGGCCTGGTCAAGAATCACATCAACCAGTGGCTTACCGGTTTTGGCATCTACCTGCTTCAAAACTTCAGCGGTGATTTCAATCAGGAATGACTCAAGGTCACCCTTGTTCCACTCTTCAAAAATTTCTGCAACTTCTGCAGGGGAGTAGCCGCCGGCCTGACGAAGAATGTCATATGCCTCGGCGATCAATTGCATGTCTGCATACTCAATACCGTTGTGAATCATTTTTACAAAGTGACCGGCGCCATCTGTGCCCACGTGAGTAACACATGGTTCGCCTTCGGCTACGGCCGCGATTGAAGCAAGGATTGGGCCTAGGGTTTTATAAGCTTCGGCAGATCCACCCGGCATAATCGAAGGACCTTTTAGCGCACCTTCTTCACCGCCCGAGATACCCGCACCAACGAAGTTGATTCCCTTTGCAGAAACTTCTTTTTCGCGACGAATGGTGTCAGTGAACAACGCGTTTCCGCCGTCCACAATGATGTCGCCAGATTCAAAGCGCTCGGTCAGTTGCGAGATAACCGCATCGGTTCCTTTGCCGGCTTGCACCATGATGATTGCGGTGCGCGGCTTTGATAGTGAGGCAACGAAGTCATCAATGGTTTCGGACGCAATAAAGCCCGCTTCTGGGTGCTCGGTGATCAGTAGGTCAGTGCGCTCGAAAGAGCGGTTGTAAACGGCAACGGTGTTGCCCTCTCGGCTGGCCAGGTTGCGGGCCAAGTTTGAGCCCATAACTGCTAGTCCAACGACGCCGATGTTTGCCTTAGTCATGATTCATTCCTATAGATAGGTGAAAGGGATTTGGCCGAGGCTTCGTTGCGCGGACCTATTTATAAGGATATCGCATAAGGCGGGCAGGAACCTGCCGGATTCGAGCCAAAACCCCTAGAGTGGCTTTTGTTGTTTGGGCAAACAAATTTGTAACGATTAGATACCGTTATCTAAGCGTTAGCGAAATGAGGGCGTTTGAGTTTGCGTCTATTTGTTGTTTGCAGGAACATATACGCAAGCCCTTGTTATCTTGGGCTAACCGCGGGGGATGTTTGTTCAGCGCGGTAACTCAACCAAATTTAGAAAGGGTAAGAAATGAAGAAGTCTTCATTGATCACCATGACCGCTGTTGCAGCGGTAGCAGTTCTAGGTCTTTCAGGTTGTGCAGCTGACTCAGCACCTGCTGGTTCAACTCGCGCTTGTGTAATTCTTCCAGATGCTGACAGCGGAACTCGCTGGGAGCCAGGCGACCGTCCAGCTCTTGAAAAGGGTCTAACCGAAGCTGGTTTCGAAGCTGACATCCAGAACGCACAGAACGACCCATCTAAGTACGCAACTATTTCAGACGCACAGCTTACAAAGGGCTGTGGAGTTATGTTGCTAGTTGACCTACAGGGTGCTGCTGTTGCAGTAACCGAGAAGGCACAGGCTGCTGGAGTTCCAGTTATCGCTTACGACCGTCCAATCCCGGGCGCTGACTACTACGTATCATTCGACAACGAGACCGTTGGTGCTCTTCAGGGCCAGATGATCGTTGATGGTCTAGCAGCAGCTGGCAAGGACATCACAACCGCAAGCATCATTTACGGTTCAGGTGACCCAACTGACGGTAACGCAGCTATGTTCCTTAACGGTGCTCTAGGTGTTCTAGACGCTGCTGGCGCAAAGGCTGCTTTCACCATGGAAGGTACATGGGATGGCGCAAAGGCTGGAACTCTATTCGAGCAGGCATTCACTGCTGTAAAGGGTAAGGTTGACGCCGTTCTAGCTCCTAACGACAACAACGCAGCTAACATCATCCAGATCCTAGACAAGAACGGTCTATCTGTTCCTGTATCAGGCCAGGATGCATCTGTTGCAGGTCTACAGAACGTTCTACTAGGTAAGCAGTACGGAACTGTTTACAAGCCATTCACCCTTGAGGTAAACAAGGCTCTAGAAGTTATCAAGGCAATCTTTGCTGGTGAGACATACCCAACCACAAAGAGCAACGATGGCGTTCCATTCGTAACAATCGACCCAATCTCTATCACTGCTGACACCGTTAAGGATGTTGTTGCAGCTGGAGACGCGACTGTTGAAGCACTATGTACTGCAGATGTTGCAG
>JBFYON010000002.1:0-4446 GCA_041303755.1 Micrococcales bacterium
TTTCTATTTCAAAGCCAACCGGCGCTGCAATCGCATCATCACCGAATGCAATTACCTGTGCTGCACGCCTTAGCGCTGGAAGGTTTTCTGCGACGCTGGTTCCGGCGGCATCTAAGACAAGTACGCAATCGAATGCGGAACCCGCAGGCAATTCCCCAGGCACCTGAAACGGCGACACCAAAACTACAGGGGCAACAGTGGGCCAAATGTTTGGCGCCGCACCAGCCAAGGAAACAAAGGAAGCGGTTTTAGTTCTTAGTAAACCCTTTAGGGCCTCAGCTTCTGCAGGAGCAGCAGCAAGAGCGGCTCTCCAGCGCACAGACAGTCCATGAGCAAGAGCTTTTGCACCAATCTCAATTTGTGCCGAATTTGCTGCACGGAATCTAAGCTCATTGGCTTCAATCTGGTGCGGGGTGTAGCCCAGTACAGATCCGTCTCTTGAGATGACGCTTTCTAGAGCGGATTGCCACCATGCTTGTTCTAGCTCAAGCGCTATTTGCTCCTTTGAGGTGTGCAACCTGCTTAGGTCCCGCGCTAGAGCACCCAAACCAACGGAGCGTATCTTGCTGAGTAGCGTTGAGCGCTCATCAAAGTTTTGTAGCGGCTGTGTGTCTTTGGCAAGTGAGGCCAGTTTGCGAGCCAACTCATGAAGAGAAAGTTTGAGTAACTCAGAATCAGCAGATTCCGGATCAAGGTGACTTTGGATCTGTTCCAAATCCTTAGTAAACGATTGGAAAGAAATGAGAGCGTCGTTGATTCCAGCTGGTACCTGTGGTGCTGCAGGAACTAGGCAGTAAAGTTGCCACAACTCTCTTTGCTGCTGAATGGCTTTGAGCGCAGAGTGCATATCCGAAACATGCATGCCGGCGCGCAAATACTCCTTTGCAAGTTTCTTGAGTCGGCGACGATTACCGCCCGACATTGAATTTTTGTGCTCACCTTTACGAGGAGCTGTTGCGGCAATTAATTCAGTTAGAGGACGATCAAAAACATCAGGGACAAACTTGTCTAGGGTTTCTCGGATTCCCACGAAAAGTCCAAGATAGGTCATCCAATCTTGGATGCTCTGCGCAGGTTTGAAGTTCACTTTGGCGGTGAATTCCCCTAGCCTTCCGGCAAGATCTGGATAGACGTCTTCGTGCAGGCGCTTGGCCATAGCTACGAAACCCTGTACCTCAAGCGGCGAATCAAAATCAGCCCCGTACCAGGCACTATCTTGCGGACCGTATTTGAATTCGCCCAGATCATGCGCCTGGTGCAAAAGTTCAAGAGCGGCAGTTCTATCAACGTGATCTAGCAGCTTCTGACTTGGGATTCTTGCGCTGGTGAGGGCTGGTTTAGCGAGCGAACTTAAGTTTGATAGCTCACGAAGCACCCTTGACACCGATACGCCAAGCTCTGAATCAGTTGTGTTCAGCGAATCAAAATATGTGTCAATTTCTGAAGCGGCAGCGGCGAGTTCGTTTCTGGTTGATTCAGCACTAACCTCGAGAGCCTTCTCATTTCTAGAGATTCCCGAAACTACGTCCACCCAAGTGGCGTCGGCCCTTACTGCCAGTCCAGCCAATCCGATGTTGGAAAAACGATCAGCAATTTCATTCAAAGTTTGCCTGCGTGGCGCCACAACTAGCACTCGCTTTGAATCTCTAACTAGACCAGCTATGACATTCACTACCGTTTGGGTGTAACCGCAACCCGGCAAAGTCTCTACTGCAAAACTCTGCCCGCGAATGGCCCTGGCCACGATTCGCTCTTGGGTTGAATCAGCATCGACCACGAGATTGAGTTGCGGAATCTGGATGTCACCTAGGCCTTCTCCAGGCTCGCCGACCAAGGCGTCCAGGATTGACGCGTTGGCCAATGTTGCATCCTTTGACTCAAGATCTACAAGCAACTGCGAGACGATTGGAGTGAAATTTGAAATTACAAGAATTCGCTTGAGATCCAGGTTGGCCGTTGTGCCACTCAGGTTGGCTAGGTAATTCAAAACTGTTACTGGAACTAGATCTGAACTTTCATTTTGCCGTGCCAATAATTCAGCTGAATTCAGTTTGATTCCGTAGCAGCTTTCCAGGGATTCAATCAGGACCGGATTTACCTGAGGCTGGCCATCGAGGGCTAACTCATAATCATCACCCTTTTTAACCAGCGATACCGGCCAAAGGAGAATTGGGATATTTAAGTCAAACCCATCTGCTTCAAAGTTTGCCAAGCCACCAACTAGGTAGAGGGTCTCAATTCCAAAATTGGTGCTAATCCTGTCCGATTTGGTCTTGATTCTACGAGCGGCCGAATGAGCCCTAGAAAAAGCCAACGGGTCTCGAACCAAATTTGAAAGCAGGGTTTGACGCCCGGTGACAAACTGTGAAAAACCGCCTGGATGACTTCTCTCCAGGTCAATTTGACCAAAGGAGTTAGTTTCGAAATTAATAAGAGGATTTGTGACCCCAATGGCACGAATCTCATCACGCCAGCTCGCCCACTGTTCCTTTGTCACCATGTTGAACAGCCTAACTTTCAAGGCTGCAAACTAACCGGAGGCTGGCTGAGTGCCCCCGAGAAGAATCGAACTTCCGCACATGGTTTAGGAAACCACTGCTCTATCCACTGAGCTACGAGGGCATGCTCCAGTAAATATACCGCGCTGGTTAACTAGCCGGAGACTAGGCCGCGTGAGCCAAGGCCAAGTATGGATCCCATTCCGGTTCAAAACGTTCTGCACCTCGCACCATCCAAATGGTTCCGGCTGGCATGCGAGGTGTGAAATTCAATGTCCAACCAATTTCGTGCAAAGTTTTATCGCCTTTTTTGTTATTGCACTTCAGGCAGCAGGCCACCAGGTTTTCCCAACTGTCTGCACCTCCGCGCGACTTTGGTTGCACGTGATCGATGGTGTTTGCGGCTCTGCCGCAATAAGCACACCGATGCGAGTCACGCCTCAGCACCCCACGTCTTGACACGGGGATGTTTCGACTGCCTGGAATGCGGACGTAGCGCGATAGCAATATCACGGATGGCAATTGGTATTCGCCGCGAGCGCTATGCACGATTTTCTCGCCGGAACCGGCCAGCACAGTTGCCTTCTGATTGAGAACTAAAATCAAGGCTCGCTTGAATGAAACTACTGCCAGCGGTTCATAGCCGGCATTAAGAACTAGTGTGCGCATTATTCCCTTTCGAAACCACCTCCACGGATTGAAGGCTTTCGTTCTGGAACTAACTACCTGGGCAAATAAAAAGCGCCGTCAAAATGACAGCGCTTTAGAGTTCCGATGTTTGGAATTGTTGAACCTTTTGACAACGCTCAAATGAACGTGATTGAAACGCATGCTTGGTTGGCACGCAGTTCAAATTCATCTTTGGTCCCCTATACAAACAGAGTGGTTATTTCCTGCTGTCAGATTACGCCTGAGCCGGCAGGAACGACAGAAATTTGATGCGTGTTTTGGTCAAGATTTGATGACGAAATTTAGCCCTAAGGCAAAGGGTGCTTAGTTGGCACCTAGGCGCATGAAGTAAACGTTGCTCGAGAAGATTGGGGCCAACTTCACGCGGTCCCCTGGCCTTGGAGCATGGTAGAAGTTTCCATTACCCGCATAGATGCCGTTGTGGCTACTGTCATTCCACATCACTACATCGCCCGGCATAGCGTCTTCAGGCTTAATCAAGATTCCAAGGCGCCTCTGGGCATAAACACTGTGTGGCAGCGCAATTCCAAACTGTGAATAAACAAAAGCGACATAGCCGGAACAGTCAAAACCGCTTGGGGTTGATCCGCCGAACACATATGGAGTACCAACGTACTTAGCAGCCACCTTCAAAATCGTTGCGCCGTCCAGCTTGCTGTACGGCGGGTTCTTAACGTAGTCAGCAGCGGTGGGGCCTGAGTAAGTTCGATAATTATTCAGCGTCTCTTGGCGGGCAATTTCCTCGGCATCAGCCGACTCATATTTTCCGCGAGCAAATTTAACCGTGTTCACAGCCGCAACCGTCAAGTTCTGAGTGTTATCGCCAGCGGCAATTTCCGAAGCATTTGTCGTGGTGAAGCGCGACATTGCTGCTACATCGGGGTTATAGGCGTAGGCAGGCAAGGCAAAAGTGGCGAACAAACCTGAAGCAATTGACATGGTTACAGCGTTGCGGAACGGAGGTCTTGAGTAGAAAGGAATCTTTCGGGCAGCTCGAACTACGTAGCCAGAGTTAGTTGAGCTTGCACTGGCCTGGGTAGCAAAGAATTGCGCATCGCGCTTTGCCATTTTTTTGGCAAGACGACGTTCGGCACGAGAAAGTCTTGCCTTCTCGGCCTCACGAATAGATCGGCGGCTACGCAATTCGAATGACTCGAGGACGTTCACTTGAACGTCTGCGCGATACCTGCCTTTAGCTTTTTCTGCCAAAACTAGAACCTCCGGTTTTCGGTTGGCAACCCCGTTAGTTTACCCCAGC
>JBFYON010000003.1:0-5082 GCA_041303755.1 Micrococcales bacterium
TCAATAAAGAAACTCAGTGCGGTGATGATTACCAATACATATGTATTGAGCATCAACCAAAACTTGCGACGACCCGCTTCGTCAGATCGGCGACCAATCACTGGCGCGGTTAGAGCAAGAACCAATCCGGCGATGGTGGTGGCTAGACCCAGCTGGACATCGGGTTGCTGGTCCATGGTTGCCACGGCGCTGGCCAGGTAGACCGGGAAAATGAAGGTCTGCATGAGGGTGGGGTAGGGCTGCTGTGCCCAGTCCCATAGGGCCCATGAAAATGTGCCGCGGATCTTCTGCCTTGGGGTCTTAGCTACTTTGCTCATTCCAAAAGATTAGACCGCCATTTCGCCCGAACCCCGATGAATGGGGTAAACGTTGTGAAAACCTTACAGTTTGCTGAAAGTTGAGTCACAATGACTCAACTCTCTTGACAAGGGACCCTGGCCGTGTGAAACTTGAGTCAAATCGGCTCAAGTTCGAGCCTAATTTGGACAAGACGGCCCCAAAAGGGCCTATTAGAAGGAGAAACACAATGGCACGTGCAGTAGGTATTGACCTAGGAACCACCAACAGCGCAGTTTCTGTGCTCGAGGGTGGAGAACCAACCGTTATCGCTAACGCTGAGGGCTTCCGCACCACACCATCTATCGTGGCTTTCACCAAGGATGGCGAAGTACTTGTGGGCGAGACCGCAAAGCGCCAGGCAGTAACCAACGTTGACCGCACCATCGCATCGGTAAAGCGTCACATGGGTACCGATTGGACTTTTGGCGTTGACGACAAGAAGTACACCCCGCAGGAAATCTCAGCTCGTATTTTGGCCAAGCTAAAGCGCGACGCAGAGACCTACCTTGGCGAGGCAGTAACCGATGCGGTTATCACCGTTCCGGCTTACTTCAACGACGCTGAGCGTCAGGCAACCAAGGATGCAGGTGAGATCGCCGGTCTGAACGTTCTACGTATTATCAACGAGCCAACCGCTGCTGCACTTGCATACGGTTTGGACAAGGGTAAAGAAGATGAACTGATTCTTGTGTTTGACCTTGGTGGTGGAACATTTGACGTTTCACTTCTTGAAGTTGGAAAAGACGAAGGCTTCTCAACAATTCAGGTTCGCGCAACATCAGGTGACAACCGCCTTGGTGGAGACGACTGGGACCAGCGTGTAGTTGATCACCTAGTTAAGAAGTTCAAGGAAACTTCTGGCGTAGACGTATCAAAAGACAAGATTGCTCTTCAGCGTTTGAAGGAAGCATCTGAGCAGGCAAAGAAAGAACTTTCACAGTCAATGTCTGCAAACATTCAGTTGCCTTACCTATCTCTAACTGAGAACGGTCCTGCAAACCTAGATGAGACTTTGACTCGTGCACAGTTCGAGCAAATGACAAACGATTTGCTTGAGCGCACTCGCAAGCCATTCAACGATGTAATTAAAGAAGCCGGCGTAAAAGTTGGAGACATTGCACACGTTGTTCTTGTTGGTGGTTCAACACGTATGCCTGCAGTGAGCGAACTAGTTAAGTCACTCACAGGTGGCCGCGAACCAAACAAGGGTGTAAACCCTGATGAGGTTGTAGCTGTTGGTGCATCGCTTCAGGCTGGTGTTCTAAAGGGTGAGCGTAAAGACGTTCTTCTAATTGACGTGACCCCACTATCACTTGGTATCGAAACCAAGGGTGGCATCATGACTAAGTTGATTGAGCGCAACACTGCAATCCCAACAAAGCGTTCTGAAACTTTCACCACCGCTGATGACAATCAGCCATCGGTGTCAATTCAGGTTTACCAGGGTGAGCGTGAATTCGTTCGCGACAACAAGTCACTGGGAAACTTTGACCTAAGTGGAATCGCTCCGGCACCACGCGGAGTTCCACAGATTGAAGTTACCTTTGACATTGACGCAAACGGTATCGTGCACGTTTCTGCGAAAGACAAGGGAACCGGTAAGGAAGCATCTGTAACCATCACCGGTGGTTCTTCACTTTCAAAGGAAGACATCGAGCGCATGGTTCGCGAAGGTGAAGAGCACGCTGCTGAAGACAAGAAGCGTCGCGAGGAAGCCGACACTCGCAACCAGGCAGAGGGTCTTGTTTACCAGATTGAGAAGTTGATCAAAGAGAACGACGAGAAGCTACCTGAAGACGTAAAGACTTCAGTGCAGGCAGACGTTGACGCTTTGAAGTCAGCTCTTGCTGGTGAAGACACCGATTCAATCAAGACAGCATTCGATGCACTAAACGCATCACAGCAGAAGTTGGGCGAGGCAATCTATGCAGCGCAGCCAGCTGAAGGTGAAGAGGCTGAGGCCGATGCATCTGCTGAAGATGTGGTTGATGCTGAAGTTGTTGACGATGCAGAAGAAGCAAAGAAGTAATGCCTGATAACAACGAATCATTTGATAACTCCTCCTCCGTCGAATCCGGGGAACCTTCCGTTTCGACATCGGGAGCTTCAAATGATTCCTCAGGTTCTCAAGATTCACCTGCAGCAGAGCCAGATGAGGTAGATCAGGCACTTGCTGACCTAGTGGACGCAACAGGACCTATCTCGAAAGAGGCAGAGTTGCTGGCGGATCTCCAACGTTTGCAGGCTGAGTTTGTGAATTACAAGGCACGCGTTGAGCGTGATCGAGATGTTGCACGTAGTGCCGCGATTGCAGAAGTTTTGCGCGCGGTGCTACCTGCACTCGATGACTTGACTCGCGCTGAAGCACACGGTGACCTAGAAGGTTCTCCGTTTGCTGCAGTGGTGGCAAAACTTCGCAACGCAGGTGACAAGTTTGGATTGAAGCAGTTCGCCGAAAAGGGTGACAAGTTTGATCCAGAAATTCACAACGCTTTAGTGCAGACTCCAAACCCAGAAGTTAAAGAAAACGTAATTGCAGATGTTGTTGAGCCAGGCTTCATGCTTGGTGACAGACTGCTACGACCAGCAATGGTTGCCGTTTTCATTCCAGCTGAGTAATTCAAGTTTTAGAGAAGGTATTTACTGATGGCATCTAACGATTGGTTCGACAAGGACTTTTATAAAGTTCTTGGCGTTTCAAAAGATGTTTCAGAAGCAGAACTAAAAAAGACCTATCGCAAACTTTCGCGTAAGTATCACCCCGATACAAATCCGGGCGATGCAAAGGCTGAAGCCAAGTTCAAAGAAGTTAGCGAGGCCTATTCGGTTCTCTCTGATTCAAAAGAACGTGCAGAGTACGACCAGATGCGCGCCATGGGACCAGGACCAAGATTTAATCCTGGTTCCGGCGGGCAGCAATACCCGGGCGGTTTTCCCGGTGGTGCAAATATGGGTGGCGGCTTTGAAGATGTGTTTGCAAATCTTTTTGGCGGGGGCGGATTTAATCGCGGTCCACAGAAAGGCGCAGACCTATCGATGTCAAGCACGCTTGATTTCATTGATGGAGTTAAAGGCACGCAGCTAAAGGTTCGACTTGGTTCTGGTGAAACCACAATCAAGATTCCAGCCGGTGTGATGGATGGTCAGAAAATTCGCATTCCCGGAAAAGGTCAGCAGTCTCCTAACGGCGGCCCAGCTGGCGATCTGATTATTTCAGTGAGTGTTAAATCACATCCGGTTTTCACCCGCGACGGAATGAACCTGCGACTAACTGTGCCAATCACATATTCAGAAGCTGTTCTTGGCGCAACTATTCAAGTTCCAACGCTTGGCGGAGAACCGGTGAAACTAAAAGTTGCTCCGGGAACACCAAATGGGCGAGTGCTAAGAGTTAAGGGTCGCGGAGTCGTAACCGCAAAAGCGGAAGGTGATTTATTAGCCACCGTGGAAATTGCAGTGCCGTCACACGTTAGTGAAAAGGCAAAGCACGCGCTAGAGGCGTTTGAAGAACTGCTTCCGGTCGAAGATCCTCGTGCTGACCTACTGCTGAAGGCAGGACTCCTTTAATAGGAGGTGACTCATGGAAGATCTCAACGAAAATACGCCGCTCTTTGCAATTGGCGTTGCCGCTGAACTTGCCATGATGCACCCGCAGACCCTGCGCGATTACGACCGGCTTGGTCTGGTGGTGCCGGGTAGAACCGGTGGCCAGAGTCGTCGATACACAATGCGCAACGTGGCCCAGCTACGTGAGATTGCCAGGCTGTCGGCCGAGGGCGTGAGCCTAGAGGGAATCAAGCGCATTTTGGAGCTGGAAAACCAAAACTCTGAGCTCGCCGAACGAATTCGCCACCTAGAGCAGGCGTTAGCCAATGAGTTGATGAACCGTCCGGGGGCCAGAATATTCGCTGCAGGTGACATGGGAGTGGAATCACTCGCTCGCGGAAAGCGGCCTTCAAAACACACTGAAATAGTGGTTTATCGCTCCCGCTAAACTTTCGTTTATGTCTGAAAACGAAGAAACCCGCTCATACGGCCAGGGTGCACAGGGTGAACCTGATGCTCCAAAAGCAACCAAAGTTAGCTTCGGCACACGCCTGAAGTACAGCTTTGACAACTCACTATCTAAGGCGGGTGCGTTCGTTGGTTATGTTTTCATTGCCATCATCGTTCTAGCCTTTGCGATGACCGCAATCCAGGCAGCAATTGCCGCGGTTACTCCTCTTAATACGCCACTTGATCCAGCAAGTTACTTCTTTAGCTTCTGGGCAGCCTTCACGAAAATTCTTGGAATCGGATCAACCGATGCGTGGGGCGCGCAGATTGTTAACTTCATTTACTGGGCAATCGGAATTGCAATCTCCGGTGCTGTAATTGGTTTTATTTCTGCCGCGATTCAGCGCGCAGTTGCTCGCCTTAAAGAAGGTAAAAGCGCAGTTATTGAATCTGGTCACACGCTGATTCTTGGTTGGTCAAACCGAGTGTTTCCAATTCTTGCTGAGCTTGCAATTGCCAACGAAAACGTTCGTAAGCCACGCGTTGTAATTTTTGCAAACACCGCACGCTCTGTAATGGATGCAGAAATCAATTCTCGTGTTCCAAACCTTGGCAAGTTAAAAGTCATTACTCGCACCGGTGATGTAACTAACCCAGAAGATTTGAAGCGCGCAAATGTTTCAAGCGCAAAGTCAATCATCATTCTTGATGCAGATGAAACCGGCGATGCAACAGTTGTCTCTACCG
>JBFYON010000004.1:0-3330 GCA_041303755.1 Micrococcales bacterium
GCAACGCCCCAGTTTAGGGTTGCCTCGTCAGGCTCGCCGGCCTTCCAGTCGTTGGTCATACTTCTTATTAAACATCACCCATGAGTTTGTTTTGGCTCCAAATTATGTGCGGAAGGGCGGCCACGATACGATCGGTGTCTTCTATATTGGCCGTTTCAATAGTGAAATCCCTGTGTTCGCCGGCCAGCAAAGTTACCCGCTGTTCAGACACCGATGCCACCTGCTTAGCCACTAGTTCAGGAAGCAGGCTCAGTTCGTGCACAAATTGGTTGGCATCAATACCAACGGTGATGCTTGTCTTAGTTGCTTCAAAAGTAAAGGTCACGTCTTGCGGATTGGTTTGAAGAACCGGGGTATCAAGCATTCGGCGGGCAGTTCTAATGCCACCAAGCTCTGCAATCAGGTAGCCATCTTGCTCAAGCTCAGGTGTCTTGCCAAAGATCTCTGCCAAAGAAATGGTTGCTTGGGAGCGGGCCTCAAGTTTTTGCTCAACGGTTTTGCTTTCAAGTAACTGGCCCATTTGGCCCACCAGGTGAACCTCAAGATTTCCCTGCCAGGTTTCTGAGGTGTCGTTGATGATCACCAGGTCCCTACTCTTTGCCGAAAAGTGCAACACTCTTGGCCGGTATGCCTCTCGCATTGAATACCACGAGAGTTTTCTAGAACCAGCTGAGTCAAGTACCGCCCAGCTAATTGCCGGCCACATGTCGTTGTACTGCCAAAGCATGGACCCGGAGCAAGTGGAATAAAGGGATCTAAAGTGCTTCAGGCCAACTTCAACTGCCCTGGCCTGAACAGTTTGCGCAGCAAAATACCAAGCTGGGCCGGCAGTAAATGGCTTATCGAATTCGCGCACTAGGCCGGCGGCTACTTTATCCATGCCATCAAAAGCTTTTTGATGAGTGGCCAGATCTGGGTCGTTTGAATCTAGATTCTCTTTGTGGATTGCCTTGGTTAGAGTGCTCCATGAGCCAGGCCCGTTGTAGCCAAACTCAGCGGCGAACGCCGGTGAATACTCTTCGTAGCGTTGATAGCCTCTTTCGTTCCAAACATCCCAGATGTGATTGGTTCCAGAAGCAAAGTCCTTCACGTCTTCAGACAAAGTAGAAAACGGCGAACCAGGAATGTATGGGCGGGAGCCATCGAGCTTTTCAACCAGTGCAGGTAACAGTTGCTTGTAGAAACTTAGCCCCCAAGGTTTTCCTGCAAGCGGCTCCTGCCAACCCCAGTGCTGAAAACCTTCTAGACACTCGTTGCCGCCACACCACATAACCAAACTTGGGTGACTGGCTAGTCTAGAAATTGCTTCACTAGCTTCGGCCTCGACTTCGGCAAACATGTTTTGAGTCTCAGGATAAGCCGCACAGGCAAATAAGAAATCCTGCCAAACAATAATGCCGAGTTCGTCGCAGATGTCGTAGAAGACATCACTTTCATAAATTCCGCCACCCCAAATTCTGATTGCGTTTACCTCAACGGAGTACAAGTCTTTAATCTTTTTTAAGTACTGAGCTCTTGTCACTCGGTGCGGGAACGGATCATCTGGGATCCAGTTGACGCCTCTTGCCCAAACTCTTTCACCGTTCACGCAGATGGCCATCATTTGCTGGTCGCCATTCATTGACTGGTCAAGAGTCACGCTTCTAAACCCAACGCGTTTTGAAAACTCATCAACTACCTGGTCTTGATTATCAATGAGCTTAACTTCAACGGTATAAAGATTTGCCTCGCCAAAACCCCTTGGATGCCAAAGCGCGATTCCTGGCAAACTAAAAGATTCGGTTTGATTAAGTTTTGAATTAATTTGGTGCTTCTCGCCGCCCTTGCCTTTAACTTCAATGGTGATTCTTGATGCTTCACCTCGGCCGGTGGTTGAGACCTTTAGAGTTGGCACTTGATCAATCACGTCGGCTACCAAATCAACCTTGTCTAGAACACCTGTGTCCCATTTGGTTAATTCAATTGGTTTCCAGATTCCACTGGTAACCGTGATTGGTCCCCAGTCCCAGCCGTAGCTGCACGCCATCTTACGAAAGTAGTTGTATGGCATATCGTATGGATTTGGATAAACGCCCTGTGCACTCTGTCTGGCAAGCGCCTCAGTAAGTGGGGCAGAAAACTTAATGTTTAACTGAACATCACCATTAGATAGTTCGTTCGAGACATCAATGGAATAACTTCGATGCATGTTCTCGGTTTTTAGTTTAGGCGTACCGTTTATAAAAACCTCTGCCAGTGTGTCGAGGCCATTGAATTTAAGTTGGTAGTTCTTACCTTGCTCTTGCCGCTTTAGCGTTGCGGAGTATTCGCTGTCTGCAAAACGAATCCACTCCTGCTCTTGCTCACTTCCGTCAATGCGGATGTCACGAAGCAGCCCCGCTCTAATTAGGTCCGTGTGAATTGAGCCCGGCACTGCTGTCTCAACTTCTAGTGGGCCGGTTGGAGACTCAATCTTTAGTTTGTAGCCGTCTGTGATCAGCTTTCTGACAACCTGCATCAGGACTAGCCGCCGTTCTGCACACTGATGTGGCCAACCAAACCGGCACCAACTAGCCCGGAGTCATTTCCAAGCGAAGCTCTAAGGATTTGGCAATTTTTTGGAAAGCCCAGCCTGCTTACTTCTGATTCAAATTCCGAGACCAGGACTGGCCAATAAACATCCTCGGCATTTAGTACGCCGCCCCCAACGACGACCGCATCAAGGTCAAGGACTGCAACCGCGTTGACCAGTGTGATGGCTAGTGCTCTTGCTCCGCGCTTTATGGCTGCAATTGCTATTTCGTTTCCGGCCCTTGCCTGTTCGGCAACGTTCACGAAATCATCGGGGGTTTCATTTACTAAGCCCTGTGACTGTGCCCATCGGGCCATGCTTGGTCCACTTGAATACGCCTCAATACAACCCTTGGTGCCGCATGCACAAAGTTCCCCGTCTGGATAAGCCACCGCATGCCCTATGTAAGATGCATTGCCGGTAGCGCCTGAGTGGAATTTTTTGTTTAGAACCGCACCGCCACCGATTCCGGTAGAGACAACCAAACCAAGCACATTGTTAAATGATTGACCTGCACCCAAAACAAATTCTGCATAAGAAAGTGCGGCTGCGTCACCCACCAAATTCACGTTATTGCACTGCGATATTTTGCGAACGAAATCAACTAGAGGGAAGTCTCTCCACTGATCTATGTTGACCGGGTTAATTGTTCCCAGAACTGGATCAATTGGACCAGCGGAGCCAATGCCAACTCCAACTATTTCGTGATCAACTGAATCCAGTTGAGATTGAATAGCGGATCTAAGAGATTCATTGAGTAGCTCAAGCGTGGCTTCTTT
>JBFYON010000005.1:0-3820 GCA_041303755.1 Micrococcales bacterium
CTTGTCTTAGATGCCGCCGGAACCAGCGTCGCAGAAAACCTTCCAGCGCTAAGGCGTGCAGCACAGGTAATTGCATTCGGTGATGATGCGATTGCAGCGCCGGTTGGCTTTGAAATAGAAAATCGTGCCACCCCAATTGGTCGCGAGTTTGAGCCCGCATCTGTTTTTGATGCCGTTCGCCGGTCATTTGGGGTAGAGGTGCTTAGAAAGAGTTACCGAAGTACATCTCAGTCCCTAGGGGCATTAATCAACCGAGAGTTTTATCAAAACAGAATTCAATTTTTGCCAACTGCCGCCGAATACCAAGGTGAGCAAAGTTTTGAATTGGTCTTAGTAGACGAAGGCAATCGCGCCAAGACAACTATCGAAGGCGCAACAGAGAGCCTAGACGCCGAGTTAGAAAAAACCGTTGAAATTATTTTCAATCATGCCCTCTGGCACCCTCAACAATCGCTGCTGGTAGCCAGTGCCAGCAAAGTGCACGCGGATCGAATTAGAAACGCAGTTCAAGCGGGGCTGCAAACCCGAAGTAGTTTGGCAGAGTTCTTCAATGCCCATGGACGCGAAAAATTTGAAGTAACCCCGCTCGCTGACTTAACCCACCGTATTGCCGACCGAGTCATTTTCTCTTTGGGCTATGGCCGCACTTCGCATGGTGCGGTGCTCTCTACATTTGGTCAGCTAAGTGACCCAGATGGCCGCAGATACCTAGCAAACCTGCTGGTAAGTGCCCGCGAAAGAATAACCGTTGTCTCTTGCTTCACCGCAGAAGAAGTTCCATCGGATCGTTTGAGCAATGGTGCTCTGCTGCTAAAGGACCTGTTGCAAGCATCTACTAAAGAAGATCAAGCAGTTGCTCAAATCAACGACCCAATGCTGGTTGACCTAAGTCTGCGCTTAAAGAAGCTTGGCGCCAGGGTCGACGAATCATATTCGCGTGATCTTCCGCTTATTGTTTCGTATGCAAAAAACTCTGCCGTGATTGAGCCTGACTGGTCAATTCCGGGGGCAAATCGAGTTGAGAAATTTAGCATTCGACCGGGCTTGTTGACTGCCATGGGCTGGCGCTACGTGCGGGTCTACAGTTTTGAGCTGTTCTCTGATCCTCAGGCAGTCGCAAATCGGATTGCTGAGTCGTTAGGGCTGCAGGTTTCTAAGCGCCCATTGCCGCTTTTTGACAATGAAGAAAAAGCCTTTGAGGATTCAGATTTAGCTTGGGGAGACAGAGCTGAGTCGAACGACAACAGGCTCAGGCAAGACAAGCCACCCCACTGGGGCTAATCGCTTTTTTTAGAACTGCTGGACGCAGAGTCTGTTTTGTAGAACCCACTGCCCTTAAATGTGACACCCACTTGACCGAATACCTTGTGCAGGGCTGCGCCGCAGTTTGGGCAAACTGTCAAAGATTCTTCGCTCAAGGATTGCTGAATGTCAAACGTGTGGTTACACGATTTACAGGCGTAGGAATAAGTAGGCACGTCTTTATTTTAACCGCTCATTAAACATTGTTATACCCATTGGAGTAATGGCTGCATCCACTGGCTGATCATGACTCCAAGCCGGAATCAGATCCAGGACCTCATCTTCAAATACAACTGCGATTACAGGCGGTCGCGGGTCAAAATCCAACAAACCGCGATCGTAGAATCCTTTTCCTTTACCCAACCTATTTCCGCTTTTATCAACAGCCAAGGCGGGTACGAAGGCAAGGTCTACTCCGTGGGGTTTTTCGTGACTACCAACGGCTTCAGGGAAGCCAAAAATTCCTGGTGAAGTTGTCCCATCAAAAAGTACCCAATCAAGGTTGCCGTCGGGTTTTGAAACTGGCAACAAGACTTCAATTTCATTTTCCAAAGCCCAGTCAATGAATAATTCAGTATCCGGTTCTTCACCGTATGGAAGGTAGCAGGCAATTCTTTTTGCACCACGGGCCAGGCAAAGCTCAGCAAGATGCACGGTGTATTCGCTTGCCAAATTGGCATCATATTCGCGGGCTTTACGTTGACTCGACAATTTGAGTCGCAGCTGTTGCTTCTGTTCTGCAACGTCTTTTTCATCCATGGCACTAATCTAGCCATCGTGAAGCAAACAATCGCACTCAACCATGGCAACGTTTCAATTCGGCTCATAAGAAAGCAAGATAAACGCCGGCTGGAGAGTTTGTTGCTAGGAAATCGCGACTGGTTGCGCCCATGGGAGGCAACCAATCCATTTGGTCCAAACTCTTTTGATATTGGAGCTCAAATAAGGGGACTGCTTGATCAATACCGCCAGCAGCAGGGCATACCTTTTGTTATTGAATTTGATAATCAAGTTGTTGGTCAGCTAAATGTTTCTAACATTCTTTACGGTTCCGTTAGCAGCGCGATCTTGGGTTATTGGATTGCCCCTGAGTTCGCAGGACGCAACATCACTCCAACCGCAGTGGCGCTGGCAATCGACTACCTACTTTCCATCGTTGGACTGCACAGGGTTGAAATAGATATCAGGCCAGAGAACAAGGCTTCGTTGAGAATTGTTGAGAAATTAGGACTCAGATATGAGGGTCTAAAAAAAGGTTTCATTCACATCAATGGGGACTGGCGAGATCACTACGTTTTTGCAGTTACCTCTGAAGAAGTTCCAGGTGGAATTTTGAATCGCTGGAAGTCAAATTCCGTTCCAAGCGTGGAATATCCCTAAATCGCCAAAAATAAATCTCTTGGAACACACCGATAAAAATAGCGCGACACGAAGGTTTCAACTCCTAGCGTTGAACTATGAATTTCAACGGCTCGGGCGGATTGATGTTTCTCATCATCGCCGGACTATGGGTGTGGGTGTTTGTCCCCACCTGGTTTAAGCGCAGCCAAGAAAAGCAGCAGGAGAAGACTTCTGCAATTAAGACTCGTGCCGAGATCAAAATAGCTAAGGCACAGTCGGCAAGATCTTCGATTTCCAAGCTGGCCGAAAGAAATTTCAGACTTACCGTGACGCAGAGGGTATTTGCCGGAGTTGCCTTTTTTGCATTTGCAGCCGCAATTTCGACGATATTTATGGCTGTGTCGCAAATTTTTTATTTAATTTTTTCGGGCATTTTTTCTGCAATTTTCGTCGCCTCGTTGGCCATCGCTAGGGCTGCGAAACGCAAAAACTCGGCAATTCTTATTGCCGCTACAAGAAACCGCTCCAACCTTTATGCATCGGTAAACAATGCACTAAAGAACCAGGGCGATGAAGGTTCGATCGCTGGAAACCCAGTAGATATAAGGGCTTGGGAGCCAAATAAACTCCCTGCCCCACGACAAAGGATTGGTGAGTTGGAGATGCCGACTCTTGCCGAGGTAGTTGAAATTGAGGAGCGTGCAGTTAAAAAGTCTGACGCAACTCTGGATTCAACTGCTCTCGATGAGATTCTGCGACGACGACGCGCCAATGGATAGCAAATGCAAAATCCAATTATCATCCCCAAATTCAATACTCATAGCACTAAAGTTTTAAACGATTCCGCATCATGAATTTCAGGAGAAAAAAGTATGGGGATTTTCAATAACGCAAAGAAGCTCTTTGAGAAAAACGCAGAGAGCATCGCCAAGGATGCGGGCAAGCTTGCCGCCGAAGTCGTAGACGAGGTAGCAAAGACCGCAGCCGACCTAGAAAAGAAAGTGGATCAAACCGTGAAAAAAGTTGAGAAGAAGGCTACAAAGGCAGTTAAGACTGCTAGCAAGACTGCTTCAAAGGCAACCAAGTCTGCAGGTACTGCAGTAAAGAAGGCAGTAGCAAAGAAGGCAGCTCCTAAGAAGGCAGTTGCAAAGAAGGCTCCTGCAAAGAAGGTTGTTGC
>JBFYON010000006.1:0-7220 GCA_041303755.1 Micrococcales bacterium
CGATTGACCACTGTGCCAGCAAACCAAACCTGGCCATCGGCCGGCGCTAAAACAGACTGCCCGGGCGTAACCTGGTAATCAATACCCCGGTGACCTGCCGAATAATCACTATTTGGTTGTCTATATAGATTGACCAGAGCGATTGGCGGTTCTAGCGGCGGAGCCCAGTTTATTACTGGAGTTTCCTGGGCGTTTGAACTTGCAGTCTGCAGGGCCAGCAGCAGCAAAATGCCGAGTCCTCCCGCTGGGGCCAATATTCTGGGGGATCTTGCCATGGACCAAGGTTGCCCTAGGTTTGCTTGGTCAACCGGGGGCCCAAAAAAGCGGTGGATAACTGGGGAAGCCCGCTGCTAGACTGTTCTTTAGCGGCAAGCTCGCGAAAACCCCAATTTGAGGCCTTCGAAAGCATGCCGACTTCGCGTGTCGAATCAGATTTATCTTTCACTCAGTCCAAAGCAATTTGGCGAAAGGGATCCGGCACCAGGTGTATCAATCAACCGATTGAAACAGAAAACTGAGTGGCGCCTTTGCGCGCCTAAAAAGGAGACACTGCTCATGGCAGTAGTAACTATCCGCCAGCTGCTAGACAGCGGCGTTCACTTCGGGCACCAGACCCGTCGTTGGAATCCAAAAATGCGTCGTTTCATTCTGACCGACCGTTCAGGTATCTACATCATTGACCTTCAGCAGTCACTAGCTTTGATTGACAAAGCGTATGACTTCGTGAAGGAAACTGTTGCACACGGTGGCAGCATTCTTTTTGTTGGTACCAAGAAGCAGGCGCAGGAGTCAATTGAGACTGAAGCACTTCGCGTAGGCCAGCCTTACATCAACCAGCGTTGGTTGGGTGGTCTTTTGACTAACTTCCAGACAATCCAGAAGCGTCTTTCACGTCTAAAGGAACTAGAAGTTATGGACTTCACAGGAAAGACCAAGACCGGTCTTACCAAGAAGGAACTACTTATTCTTCGTCGCGAGAAAGACAAGCTTGAAAAGGCATTGGGTGGTATTCGTACCGTTACCAAGACTCCTTCAGCTATCTGGGTCGTTGACACAAACAAAGAGCACCTAGCAATCACCGAGGCTAAGAAGCTTGGAATTCCTGTTATCGGAATCTTGGACACTAACTGTGACCCTGATGAAGTAACCATCGGTATTCCTGGAAACGACGATGCAATTCGTTCAGTTCAGCTTCTTACTCGCGTAATTGCAGACGCAGTTGCAGAAGGTTTGATTGCCCGTCACTCAAAGCCAGAGGCAGCAGCAGAGCCACTAGCCGAGTGGGAGCGCGAGCTTCTAGAGCAGGGTAGTGCTGCAGAAGCCAAAGCCGCTGCGGAAACCGTTGAAGCACCAGCAGCAGAGGAAGCAAAGTAAACATGGCTAACTACACAGCACAAGATGTAAAGACCCTGCGCGAGCGCAGCGGCGCAGGAATGATGGACTGCAAGGGCGCTCTAGATGAAGCCAATGGCGATCTAGATAAGGCCATGGAGTTTCTTCGCCTAAAGGGACTGAAGGGTGTTACCAAGCGTGAAGGTCGCACAACCAGCAATGGTTTGATTGTTGCCCGCGTTAACGGTGGAACCGGTTACCTAATTGAGCTTGCCTGCGAGACCGACTTTGTTGCTAAGGCAGAAAAGTTCATTGACCTTGCTGACAAGGTTGCCGACGCAGTTGCTGCTGCCGGCGCGACTACCTTGGAAGCTGCACTTGTTGCAGATCTAGGTGGCAAGACAGTTCAGGACGCAATCAACGATGAAGCCGCAATCATGGGCGAAAAGGTTGAGCTTCGCAAAGTTGGTTCACTAAAGGACGCAGCTGTTGATGCTTACATGCACCGCACCAGCAAGGACCTTCCACCACAGGTTGGTGTTTTGGTTGCCTACTCTGGTTCAGATGCAGAGACCGCTCACGATGTTGCAGTACACATCGCGGCATTCTCACCAACCGTTCTAAAGCGTGAAGACGTGGATGCAGAAATTGTTGCCACCGAGCGTCGTATTGCTGAAGAAACTGCTCGTAACGAGGGTAAGCCAGAGGCTGCCCTTTCAAAGATCGTTGAAGGCCGCGTAACTGGATTCTTCAAGGAGAGCGTTCTTCTAGAGCAGGACTTCGCCAAGGACACCAAGCAGACCGTTTCAAAGGTTCTAGAGAACGCGGGAGTTACCGTTTCTGGATTCCTTCGTTTCCGCGTAGGCGCCTAAGCATAATTTGAGAGAGGCTCGGCCGTTTTCGGCCGGGCCTTTTTTGCTGTCACGCCTAGGATAGAAGCAGTATCCAGGGACTATCAGGAGGATTCCAGTGCCAAACAAAAAGCGCCGTGTATTGCTAAAACTTTCGGGTGAAGCATTTGGTGGCGGCACCCTTGGGGTCAATCCAGACATCGTCGCCGCGATGGCAAAAGAAATTGCCGAAGGCGCAAAGCACGCAGAAGTTGCCATTGTTGTAGGTGGCGGAAACTTCTTTAGAGGTGCGGAACTTTCTCAACGCGGCATGGAGCGCTCTAGAGCTGACTACATGGGTATGTTGGGCACAGTTATGAATGCACTAGCGCTGCAAGACTTTTTGGAGCAGGCCGGCGTTGATGTTCGCGTTCAATCTGCAATCACCATGTCACAGGTGACAGAAACTTACATTCCACTGAGGGCTATTCGTCATCTAGAAAAAGGTCGCGTCGTTATTTTTGGTGCTGGCGCCGGTCTGCCATATTTCTCAACCGACACAGTTTCTGCGCAGCGCGCACTAGAAATTAAAGCCGATGAGGTTTTGGTTGCAAAAAACGGTGTCGACGGTGTTTACACCGCAGATCCAAAGAAGGACCCAAAAGCAACCAAGCTTGAAAAAATTACCTACCAAGATGCCTTGGTTCAGGGTTTGAAAGTTGTTGATTCAACCGCCTTTAGCCTTTGCATGGACAATAAAATGCCTATGAGAGTTTTTGGTATGCAGGGCAAGGGCAACATTACCGATGCCATCAAGGGCAAAAAAATCGGCACCTTTGTAACTGCCTAATTGAGCAGAGACTTTAGAAAACAGGAGACAAATTGATTTCGGAAATCACAGCGACCGCTAGCGAGAAAATGGCAAAGGCAGTGGAGTCGGCAAAAGAGGACTTCGCCGGAGTTCGCACTGGACGTGCAAATCCTCAGCTCTTTCAAAAAGTGATGGTGGATTACTACGGTACGCCAACGCCACTTGGGCAGCTTGGCCAGTTGGCCAATCCTGAGGCTAGAACTATCGTTATCACTCCTTATGACAAGGGAGCTTTGAAGGCTATTGAAGCAGCTCTTCGCGAGATGCCGAACCTTGATGCAAGTCCTCAAAATGACGGAAACCTTATACGGGTTACTTTGCCTGACCTAACTGAGGAACGTCGTAAAGAGTACGTCAAGCTTGTAAAGGCAAAAGCTGAAGATCACCGAGTTGTGGTGCGAAATCTTCGTCGCAAGGGCAATGACGACTTGGCTGCCTTGAAGAAAGACGGCGAAGCCGGCGACGATGAAATTGCCCGTGCCGAAAAAGAACTCGATGCACTGACCAAAACTCACGTTGACGCGATCGACGACGCTCTAAAGCGTAAAGAAGCAGAACTACTAGAGGTTTAATGTCCACGCCAGTAGCCGGTGGCCGCAGCCTTTCAAAGTCTGTGGCCGTTGGGCTATTTCTAGGCGGACTATTTCTGCTGTCCGTCCTTATTTATAAGGAACTTTTCGTAATTCTTGCCGCAGCTGCCGCTGGTGTGGGGGCTTGGGAACTGTCCTCAGCGCTTAGGTTGAAGGGTTGGTATGTACCCCGCGTTCCTGCCGTAGTTGGTTCAGTCTTGATTATGCCGGCCGCTTATTACGGCGGCGCTGAACTTCAATGGCTAGTCGCATTAGTTATTGTTGCCGCTTTGATTTTGTGGCGCACGGTTCACATTTTCTGGGAGCGCAGAGAAGCGCCAATGCAGAAGCTCGCTCACACTCTCCGGGATTACGCTGCTGCAGCATTCGTAGTTATCTACCTGCCGCTCATGACTAGTTTTACCATGCTGCTATTGCGCAGAGAAGATGGCGCCGAATGGGTCATCGCATTTGTGGTCACCGTAGCTCTGATTGATACGGCTGGATACTTAGTTGGACGCAAATTGGGTCGTCACAAATTAGCTCCTGGGGTCAGCCCCAAGAAAACCTGGGAAGGTTTGGTGGCTTCAATTTCCGCAGGTACGATTTCGGCAATTTCCTTCACAATGATTTTTTGGGGATTGGCTTGGTGGGTTGGATTGATTCTTGCTGCAGTCTTACTTTTGGCAGCGGTTTTTGGAGATTTAGCGGAGTCACTAATCAAGCGCGATCTAGGCGTAAAGGACATGAGCAGTTTGCTGCCGGGACATGGCGGCATCATGGACAGACTCGATTCCATCTTGCCTTCCGCCCTAATTACGTATCTTTTCGCTCAAATCTTTTTACCGCTTTAGACTTATCTGGTGACCTACTCTTTTCCTGCCGCGAATCCCGATGTCTGGGGTTACCAAACCCAACAGGTTGACGCCTTTGTCGAAAAGGCTAGGCAGCAGTACGCTCAACCTGATTCTGAACTAGTCACCTCTAATTCGATCAGGAACACCCAATATGATTTGGTTCGCGGTGGATATGATATCTCGGCTGTTGATACGGCAATGGATCGACTAGAAGATGCCTTTGCGAAACGCGAAATACAAAGGCAAAGCGAGCATCGTGGTCATACGGCAGTACTTGATCGTTTAGCAAGAATCACAGAAATCGTTCAAGGCAGACTCGTCCGTCCAAAGCGAAAGAAATTCTCAAACGTTGGTTGGTTACTGCGTGGCTACAGCAAGAGGCAAGTGGACCAACTCTGTATGCAAATCGCAAACCACCTTGAATCTGGAGAGAAGCTTCGGCTAAACGTGGTTCGCAGGTCAATTTTTAAGGCTAAGCGCGGTGGCTATGTTGAAGCCCAGGTTGACGCATTTCTAGACAGAGTCGCGGAAATTCTACAAATTGAAAAAAACTCTTAGCCGATTAGTCTTAGGCGCACTAGCAGTACTTTCAATTTCTCTTCAACCCTTGATTTTGGTCAACGATTCATTCGCTGCCTTGCCCAAAACAGCTTCTGCTGGTCTTGAATTGCTGGCGGTAAAAGGTAAAGCCCCAAAAACAGGATATGAAAGAGCAGCATTCAGCGATGGCTGGGGAGATATAAATGGTTGCGATCTGCGCAATGTGATCCTAAAGCGGGACCTTAAAAGTAAAACCTATAGAGATGAATGCAAGGTTGACACTGGGGTTTTGGATGACCCGTTTACCGGTAAAAGAATCCAATTCAAATACGGCGTGGGTACCTCAATTGCTGTTCAAATAGATCACGTCGTTGCACTGAGCGATGCATGGCAAAAGGGCGCTCAAAAAATTGGGGCAGCGAAGAGATACGAGTTTTATAACGACCCGCTCAATTTGCTTGCGGTTGATGGCCCAACCAACGGCTCTAAGTCGGACAGCGATGCATCCGCCTGGCTTCCTCCGAATAAGTCGTATCGGTGTGCCTACGTGGCCCGCCAAATTGCCGTGAAGCTGAAATACAAACTATGGATCGTACGAGCGGAAAAGGCCGCTATGAAGCGAGTCTTGACGGCTTGCCCCAAGCAAAAACTACCTGTTTCTTGAGTTCTGGCTTAAAGAAACCACTGAAGGTAAACTGGAGTTTTGCGGCAAACTGCTGAGCACTGCTGTTGAAGGGTTCTAAATGGGAAGATACGAGGCTGATAGGCCTACGCTGTCACACCGTTTAGCTAATTCTGTAGACGGTGCCCTAGCCGGTACGCCATTCAAGCGCCCTAGGTTGCCCAAGATCAATAAACACGCTTTCCGGTCTGTTTGGGGCTTCGTTTTCTCAGTTGGCTTTGTCCTTGTCACCATTGTGGATCCTTATTCGGGCACTATGGCAAGTGCCAGCACAATCCAGGTTTATGACTATGAAAACGCAACAGCCGAGCAAACCTACGGCTACGCCAGCACTCAGAAGATTTCATATTCGCGCGGTGGATTCAACATTGTCACCGGAGATGACGCGGCAGCGATGTTTGTGGAGGCTGCAGGTGCGCCTGATCCGGGATCTGCAAAAGCCTATGCTCTAGAGATTTTGATCAGCATGAAATATGGCGATGACCAATATTCATGTCTTGTGAAACTCTGGGAACGAGAATCAAACTGGCGACACACTGCAAAGAATCGATCCTCTGGAGCCTACGGAATTCCACAATCACTTCCGGCTACCAAGATGGCATCTGAAGGACCCGATTACCTGACTAATCCTGAGACCCAGATTCGCTGGGGTGTGAAGTACATCAAGGGTCGCTATGGTTCACCGTGTGGCGCCCTGGCTCACTCAGACAAAATCGGCTGGTACTAGTGCCTCGCCACGGTCGCTCGCGTCGAACAAAGCGGAGTGGGGAGCATGAGGAACTCGACCTCTCGGCCGTGCGGATGGGAATTCGCCGAAGCGAAATAAAGCGCGGAGTTGAGTACACAACCCAAACAAGTATTGGCGCGAATGCAGAAGATGATAAATCTTGGGTTTGTCCCCACTGCCACCTGCAAATAACTAAAGGGCTAAGTCACATTGTTGCCTGGGATTCGGTTCGCGGAGTTGAGACAAGGCGCCATTTTCACAACGCCTGCTGGAAGTCGTTTCAAGGACCTTTGCTATGAGTGCCCCAATCGAAATTAGATCAGGTGTTGAATTGCCTTCGATCCGCGAGCGAATAAGTCTGCAAACTGAAGACGGATTGAATTTAGTGGGGGAGCTGGCCCTGCCAGCGAAGCACGCACCGATCGCAACTTTAGTCACATTGCACCCGTTGCCTACGCATGGTGGATTCATGGATTCACACATCCTTCGAAAAGCTGCCAATCGTCTTCCTGCGCTGGCCGATATCGCAGTGCTTAGATTCAATACCCGCGGAACTGCATCTCCGCATGGCACCAGTGACGGCGTATTTGGCGAAGGCGTTACAGAGATGCACGATGTGGAAGCAGCGGTGCAGTTTGCAATAGCCCGCGGGCTGCCAAACATTTGGTTGGTCGGCTGGTCTTTCGGCACGGAACTCGCCCTAAAGTATGGATTCAATAAAGAAATAAGCGGGGCCATTCTTTTATCGCCACCTCTTCATAGAGCCACCGATGAAGACCTACAGAACTGGGTGGGGAACCCAAGAAAACTTT
>JBFYON010000007.1:0-36194 GCA_041303755.1 Micrococcales bacterium
AACTGGTTTGGGGTTGGACATCGGGCCCGAATCAGCCAGCCGATTTGCCGAAGAAATTGCATCTGCAAAAACAGTTTTCTGGAATGGACCGATGGGCGTTTTTGAGATCGATAAATTTGCCAATGGCACCCGTGCGGTCGCAAAGGCGCTGACAGAGGTCAACGGCCTTAGTGTTGTTGGTGGTGGAGACTCAGCCGCCGCAGTGCGTATTCTTGGATTTGAAGACAAGCAGTATGGGCACATCTCAACCGGTGGTGGCGCAAGCTTGGAATTCCTTGAGGGCAAGAAGCTTCCTGGCCTCGAGGTTCTGAACTAGTAATCAAAACAATATTTCAATCTAAGAGGAAAAAAGATGGCAAGAATTCCACTAATCGCTGGAAACTGGAAAATGAATCTGGACCACCAGCAAGCGATTGCTCTGGTTCAGAAGCTCTCTTGGACACTGCGAGACGCTGCACACGACTACAAGAATTGCGAAGTCGTCGTCTTCCCTCCTTTTACAGACATCCGCAGCGTTCAGACCCTAATGGATGCAGACAAAATAGAACTTGGTCTTGGTGCCCAAGACTTATCGAAGTTTGATTCTGGCGCATACACCGGTGAAGTCTCGGGAGCTTTCCTAAAGAAACTCGAAGTTAAGTACGTTCTAATCGGACACAGCGAACGCCGTCAGTATCACGCTGAAAATGATGAGACCGTGCAAGCCAAGACGGCTGCCGCCTTTCGACACGGTATCGTCCCAGTTATCTGCGTTGGGGAGACACTGGAGGAACTTGAAGCCGAAGGCCAGAGCGCTGTTCCGGTTCGCCAGACCTTGGCGGCACTTGCCGGGCACGACAAAATGGGCGATTTCGTAATCGCCTACGAGCCTGTCTGGGCCATCGGCACCGGAAAGGTCGCAACCCCTGAAGAGGCTGCAACAGTTTGCGGCAAGATCAGGGAGGCCATTTCAGCAGAACTTGGTCCTGAGATTGCCGATGCCACTCGAATCCTCTACGGGGGCTCTGTGAAGGCCAATAATGTGGCTGGATTCCTGCGTAGCAGTGAAGTAGACGGTGTTTTAGTGGGTGGAGCCAGCCTGGATGCCGAGGAGTTCAGCGGTATTGCTCGTTTCCAGAAGCACATCGCTTTATAATTTCTTAGAACACTAATTTAAAGGATTAATGACCATGGCAGCGCTACAGATCGCACTTCACGTGCTACTAGCAATTACCAGCCTTTTGCTGACCCTAATGATTTTGCTACACAAGGGTCGCGGTGGCGGTCTATCTGACATGTTTGGTGGCGGTGTGACCAGCACAATGGCTTCGTCCGGTGTTGCAGAACGTAATCTCAACCGAATCACCATCATCCTTGGAATCGTCTGGGTAGTGGTAATTATCACCCTTGGTCTATTCAATCGCTTCAACCTAGTTGGCTAGCTCTAACTTCAAAACGATTGGCTAAAAGATGAGTACTGGGGGATCAGCCATCAGAGGATCGCGCGTTGGTGCGGGACCGATGGGTGAGCAGGATCGTGGCTTCAAAGCAGAACGAATTACCATCAGCTATTTTTGCTCCGCTGGTCATGAGTACAGCCCGCAGTATGCTGCCAACGTAGAACTCTCTGAGATACCGGAACTAATTGACTGCCCAAGTTGTGGACTACCTGCAGGGCAAGACAAAGCCAACCCACCGATAGTCACCAAGCACGAGCCATATAAAACTCACTTGGCCTATGTAAAAGAGCGTCGGACCGCAACAGAGGCAAAGGAACTTTTAGACGAGGCTGTTGCTGCGGTGCGTGAGCGCAGGATTCGTTTGGCCGAGGAAGCTAAGGTTGCTGCAAAAGACGCAGCCAAAGCGGCGACAAAAAAAGCCGCAGCTGAAGCCAAGGCTGCTAAAGCAGCACCAAAATCGGCAGCCAAGGCAGTTTCAAAGCCAACTTCAAAACCAGCCTCAAAACCAGAAGTAAAGCCGGCGGCAAAAAATGCCGCTAAGCCAGCAGCAAAGGCACCTGCAAAGTCAGCGGCTAAGCCTGCTGTAAAAGCTTCAGTAAAGGCTTCAGTAAAAACCACAACCAAGTCAGTGGCAAAGCCAGCTAAGAAAAAGTAATCGCTAACAACCGAAAACTTTTGTTCCTGCGGTTGCATCGATAAACCACTTTGTGCTGTTTCGACCGTGAACATTTCCGACCGGCAAATTTGCAGGCGTATCACCCATGGCCACAGCTACAGCATCTTGCTTATCAGCACCCGCGACCACAAACCAGATCTCAGCTGCTGTGTTCAAAGCGCTATAACTGAATGAGAGGCGTTGCTGAGGAGGCTTAGGGGATTCGTGCTCGGCAACAATCCAAGTTTGGTTATCAATTTTGGTTCTACCTGGAAAAAGACTGGCTATGTGGCCATCAGGACCCATTCCAAGGAGGACTAGGTCAAACTCCGGATTAATTTCACTTACTAGTTCATTGAAATTCTGAGTCGCTGCGTCAAGGGCTAATTGATCATCGGTCGCTGGAAATTCATGGATTCTTGCTTCATCCAGATCTACAAAATTCAACAGCGCCTTCCGAGCCTGCAAAGCATTTCTGTCTTCGTGATTCCTAGCCACGAAGCGCTCATCGCCCCACCAGAAATTTATTCTCTTGAAGTCGACTGCGTTCCGTGCTGGATTGTCTCTAAGCGCGGCAAGGGTGGCAATGCCTACCGTTCCGCCCGTCAGCATTAAATGAACCTGATCCTTGTGCGACTGCAGTTCAACCAGCTTGTCAATCAGACGTTGCGCTACGTTCTCGGCTACGGCAGAGGCATCCGCGAAGCGGTGGACTTCAGGGTTTGAAATAGTCAAGTTCCTACTTAACTTTCTTTGCTTTGGTTACGATTTTCTTGGTCGCGAGTTGCTTTGATTTTGCACCAAAACTCTTAGTGATTACCTCGCCGAAGAGGTCATCGGGGTCTAAACGACGAAGATCTTCGCTCAGGCAATCTCGCAGACTGCGGCGAGGTAGAGAGATTTCTCGTATTGGTTGGGAAGGCTGAACGAGAACAGCTTTATCTAGGACATCGCGATTAATTTCAATCGTGCCCGATTTACGAATCAATTTGATGCTTTTGATTATGTTTACCGATTTGGCCGGGGTAGTTCTAGTTATCTTGACCTGAATCTTAAGTTTTAATTCCAGCCAGGCAGCTAGTAAATCAATACTCGGAGAATTCGAGGCGCCCACCAGTTCAGCGCTGAGTACTTTTTCGTAAGGCGGCTGATCAAGCATGTTTGCAAGTTGAGTCCTCAATACGGTCAGTCGGGTCCAGGCAAAATCACTATCGCCAGGTTCATAAGTTTTTGCCAAGTTTCTGAAGTGTGCCATGGCATTCTTCTGGCTCGCAGCATCAGTGATTCTTCTCGTGGCTATTCGCCCGATTGCAGATTGGGCAGCATTTGCAGGCGCCTCATTCGGCCACCAAACCACCACCGGCGCATCGGGGAGCAGCAGCCCAGTTACCAGACTCTCAGGGTCACTTGCAGCATCTCCGTAGGCCCGCAGAACTATCACCTCTGAGGCTCCAGCATCGCCGCCAACTCGAATTTGAGCATCCAACTTTGCGTTCTTTTTACTCTTGGTATTGTCATCGGCCAAAACAATAATTCTGCAAGGATGCTCTCTGGAAGCATCATTGGCTGCCTGGATGGCCGGTTCAATACCCTTGAAGTCAGTTTCAATCACAAGCGTCAGAACTCGTCCAAGCGCAACCACACCGCCCTGTTCACGAATTTGGACAATTCGCTTAGAAACCTTACTGACGGTGGTGTTTTCAAGATCGATAATCACGGAATTCTCCATTCGCGGCCATCGCGAGCCATCATCTCATCTGCAGAACTTGGTCCCCATGTGCCAGGACGATACTGTTCCGGTTTGCCATTTTTTTCCCAATTTTTGACGATTGGGTCAAGAATCTTCCATGACAATTCCACTTCTTCGTGGCGTGGAAAAAGTGGAGGATCCCCGAGCAAGACATCAAGAATCAGTCGCTCATAAGCTTCGGGGCTTGCCTCCGTAAAAGCATGGCCATATCCAAAATCCATAGTCACGTCACGAACCTGCATTCCAACACCTGGAACTTTGGAACCAAAACGAATGGTTATGCCTTCGTCAGGCTGAACTCGAATTACCAAGGCATTTTGCCCCAAAGCACTGGTCTGGCTTTCTGCGAAAATTTGCTGTGGTTTTCGTTTGAAAACTACTGCAATTTCAGTTACGCGACGACCCAAGCGTTTTCCCGCGCGAAGGTAGAACGGAACACCAGCCCAACGAGGGGTCTCTATGTCTAAGCGCATCGCAGCATAGGTTTCCGAGATCGACTTTGGATTCATTCCCTCTTCGTCAAGGAAGCCAGCTACCTTTTCGCCACCTTGCCAACCCCCTGCATACTGACCCCGCGCTGTGTGTTTAGCAATATTCCTTGGCACACGTACGGCTGAAAGCACCTTTTCTTTTTCTGCACGAAGATCAGCAGCATCAAAAGAAACTGGTTCTTCCATAGCAGTTAGAGCCAGCAATTGAAGAAGGTGATTTTGAATGACATCTCGGGCGGCACCAATTCCGTCATAGTAGCCGGCGCGCCCTCCAACACCAATGTCCTCCGCCATAGTTATCTGCACGTGGTCGATGTACTTTGCATTCCAAAGTGGCTCAAAGAGCATATTCGCAAAGCGCAGAGCCAGGATGTTCTGAACCGTTTCCTTACCAAGGTAGTGATCGATACGGAACACGGAATCAGGCGGGAACACGGATTCGACTATGTCGTTTAGTTCTCGAGAAGTCTTTAAGTCACGGCCAAATGGTTTTTCAATAACAACTCTGCGGAATTCATCAGGGCCGGCCTCAGCCAGACCAGAGCGCTTTAACTGTTGACAAACCTGAGCAAAATCCTTGGGCGGAATTGACAGGTAAAACGCATGGTTTCCATTGGTGCCTACTTTGGCATCAAGTTCATCAATAGTTGCCTTTAATCTGTCAAATGCAGCATCATCATGAAACTCTCCAGATACAAAGCGAATGTTCTCAGCTAGCTGTTTCCAAACTGATTCGTTCCAGGGTGTTCTGGCGTGCTGCTTAACAGCCTCTTTTACAACCTTGCCGAAATCTTGATTTTTCCATTCACGGCGGGCAAAACCCACCAAGGAGAATCCTGCTGGTAATAAACCACGATTAGCAAGATCGTAAACCGCAGGCATCAATTTCTTACGCGACAAATCGCCAGTCACTCCAAAAATGACTAGCCCGCTTGGGCCAGCTATTTTGTTTAAGCGACGATCATCGGGGTCACGCAGTGGATTTACACCGGCGGAGATTTTGCTCATGAAGACTGCTGCTTTCTAGATAGCGTTCTTTATTGCTGCGATGCCTGCTTTGGCCTCGGCAAGTGTGAGTGTCAACACAGGACGACCCATTGCACCAAGAACCTTAGCGTCGCCCGCAGCCTGAGATGCGATTAGTTCACCAAAAGTGAAGTCTCGTCCTGGAACTGATATGTCATTTTTTGCCTGCGCAATAATTTGCAAGTAAACACCCTGGCGCGGTCCGCCCTTGTGATACTGACCGGTGGAGTGCAAGAAACGCGGAGCCCAACCAAATGTCACCGGACGTCGAGTTTTGGTAGCAAACAGATCACGAAGGTCTAAGGCCTCTGGAACAGATGTGCGATCAAGATAGGCGTGAATTGATAGATAGCCCTCATCGTCATCGAGCATCGCGAGCAGGGAAGCGATGGCCTGGGCAACAGTGTCTCCAGAAACATCTAATTCAGTCGCCCGCACATCAATCGAATCCGATGTAAATAGTGGTGGGATTACCGAGTCGCGCTGTTCTAGCATTCCTCGAGCTGCTATTTTTGCCGATTCAACATCTGGCTGATCAAATGGATTGATTCCAATTAACCGGCTGGCTACGACCGTTGCATATTCCCAAAGCATGAACTGCGCTCCAAGAGAACCAGAAACCGATACCGCGTCTCCGGAGATCGGTTTCGCCTCCGACTGAACATGCACGGCAAGGAGGTCGGCTAGACCGGAGTGCAATTCCGCGCTCTTTGGATCCAAGACGACAGGCAAAACACCCTTAGAGAGCTTTCCGGTGGATTCCGCAATCAACTGCTCAGCCCAGTCACCAAAACCAACAATGTTAGTTCCGTCGGCAACTACACCAATCTTGTCGCGATGTCCCATTTCTCCGGGTGTGCGAGCCAGTGCGGCGCCCAAGACCAAAGCTGGGTTCTGCTCGGAATCGGTAGCTAACAACTCTGACGCTTCTTGGGCATCCTTCAACAGTTCACGGATGTCAGCACCGGCTAAGCCCGATGGAACGATACCAAACGCGGTAAGCGCAGAATAGCGGCCACCCACAGTTGGATCAGCGTTAAAGACTCGATAACCATCCGCCTTTGCTGCTAACTCCATTGGAGAGTTTGGATCGGTAACAATAATTATTCGATCTGTCTTATCGATACCTGCGTCAGCAAATGCTTTCTCAAAGATGCGCTTTTGAGAATCGGTTTCAACGGTAGAGCCCGACTTTGAAGAAACAATCACCGCTGTCTTGTTAAGATCGCCAGAGAGTGCGTGGCCTACCTGATCTGCGTCGGTTGAGTCCAAAACCACCAATTCAACTCCGGCAGTGCGGGTAATTACTTCGGGAGCGAGCGAAGATCCACCCATGCCACAAAGCACAAATCGATTTACTCCTTTTTCATTGAACTCTTTTTTTAGTGAAAGAATTTCATCCACAAGGGGAGCAGTATCAAAGGCCGAAGTGACCCAGCCTAGACGAATCGCTGACTCTGCCTCAGCATCCTTTCCCCAAAGAGTGAAGTCCTTGGCCGCAATTCTGCTTGCGACCTTTGAATTTACAAGCTCATCAATTGTGTTTGAAACAGCGGCAGCGGCGGTGCCGGAAACGATTACCTTAAGTGACATTACTTAGCGGCTTTCAAAGCTGAATCTACGGTCTGGACTAATTCACCCCATGAAATAATGAACTTTTCGACGCCCTCATCCTCAAGCAACTGAGTTGCATCGTCTAGGGAAACTCCGGCCGCAGCAACGCTTGCTAGTACCTCACGCGCAGCGTCGTAGTTGTTCGTGATCGAATCAGTTGGTACTACGCCGTGATCGAAAACAGCCTCCATGGTCTTTTCAGGCATGGTGTTTACTAACTGGGTGGCAACTAACTCTGTGACATAAAGAGTGTCAAGCAGGGCTGGGTCTTTTACTCCGGTCGATGCCATCAAAGGACGCTGAACGTTTGCACCTCTGTTGGCAAGTTCGGCCCATCCAGCAGTGGCAAACTCTTGCTCAAAAACTTCATAAGCCAAGCGGGCATTAGCAAGAGCGGTTTTGCTCTTCAACTCCGGTTTACCAACCGCCTCTAGACGCTTGTCAATTTCTGTGTCAACGCGCGACACAAAGAAGGAAGCAACTGAATGAATCTTGGCAAGGTCATGGCCGTTTGCCTGAGCTTGTTTTAGCCCTGCTATGTATGCGGCAATTACTTCACGGTACCGAGACAGTGAAAAAATCAAAGTGACATTCACGCTGATTCCCTCAGCAATTACGGAAGTAATTGCCTCTAGGCCAGGCTTAGTGGCCGGGATTTTAATCATTACGTTTTCGCGATTTACGGCTGCGTATAGCTCTTTGGCCTGCTTGATTGTTCCTGCAGCATCATTGGCTAACCCTGGTTCAACTTCAATCGAAACTCGACCATCAAAACCATTTGATGATGAATAAACGTTTGCAAAAATGTCACACGCGTCAGCCACATCCTTCGTGGTGATTGCAAAGATTGCTGTGGTGGCATCTGCTCCAGAACTAGCCAAGTCAGCAACCTGAGCCTGGTATCCCTCACCCTTGGCCAATGCACCGGCAAAAATCGTTGGGTTGGTGGTCACACCTACAACAGAGCGGGTGCTAATTAGTTCCTTTAAGTTTCCAGAAGTGATTCGAGACCGCGAAAGATCATCAAGCCAGATACTTACGCCATTTGCAGAAAGTTGAGCTAGTGGGTTGGTGGACATTGTGGATTCTCTTTTCTATAAGCTCAATGAATTAAAGTGCAGCAATAGTTGCTTTAGCTGCTGAAACAATAGCCTCAGCGGTCATTCCGAATTCTCTGTACAGAGTTTTAGCATCTGCAGAAGCGCCAAAGTGTTCTATCGAAACACTTTGACCAGACGCACCAATGTACTTGTTCCAACCAAGGGCAAGACCTGCCTCGACTGAAACCTTAGCTTTTACATTCGCTGGCAGGACTTGCTCGCGGTAAGCGGCTGGTTGTTCGTCAAACCACTCAAGGCAAGGAGCAGAAACCACTCGCGTTGCGATTCCCGAGGCTTCTAATTGGATACGAGCAGCTACTGCAATCTCAACTTCGGAACCCGTTGCAATCAGAATCACTTGAGGCTTGCCATTAGCCGCCTCTAGCAGTGTGTATGCACCTTTGGCAGTTTGCTCCGCACCGGCATAAACCGCTCCGGTCTCATCGGCTTCACCTCGAGCAAAGACGGGCAGGTTCTGTCGACTTAGTGCCAGACCGGAAGGGCCCTGTCTGCGCTCTAGAACTGTCTTCCATGCATATGCTGTTTCATTTGCGTCAGCTGGTCGCACAATGTCCAAATTTGGAATCGCACGAAGAGTTGCCAATTGTTCGATTGGCTGGTGGGTAGGTCCGTCTTCTCCTAGAGCAACGGAGTCGTGCGTCCAAACAAATATGGATGGAACTCCCATCAATGCCGCCAGGCGAACAGCGGGGCGCATGTAATCACTAAAGATGAGGAAGGTTCCGCCAAATGCGCGTGTGTTTCCGTGCAAGACGATTCCGTTAATAATCGCTCCCATTGCGTGTTCGCGAATACCAAAGTGCAGCACACGGCCATACTTGTCGCCGGTCCATTCGTGGGTTGACCATTCAGCTGGCACAAAAGACTTTGCGCCGATAATTGTCGTCATGTTCGAATCTGCAAGATCGGCAGAACCACCCCATAGTTCTGGCATAACTTCGGCAAGCGCATTAATTACTTTTCCTGAAGCAACACGGGTAGAAACGGAACTACCGCTCTCGAAAACCGGCAGTGCAGCTTCAAGCCCAGTCGGCACAGCGCCTGTTACAACGCGATCAAGCAGTTTCTTTTTATCGGGATTCTGAGCCGCCCAAGCGTCAAACGCAGCTTCCCAATTCGAACGCACATCGCTTGCGTGTTTTTGATATCCGCGAGTGTGAGCTATTACTTCTGGTGCAACATCAAAAGTTTTTTCCGGGTCAAAACCTAATACGCTCTTAAGGCCGGCAAGCTCTTCAGCTCCTAGAGCGGAACCGTGGATCTTTCCTGTGTTCTGCTTTTTCGGAGAAGGCCAGCCAATGACCGTTCTTAGTGTGATTAGCGAAGGCTTATCAGTAACTGATTTGGCTTTTTCAATTGCAGCATAGAGTTCCGCGATGTCCTCGACGTAATCACCGGTCTTTTTCCAGTCCACAACCTGTGTGTGCCAGCCATAAGATTCGTAGCGCTTTGAAAGGTCTTCAGTAAACGCAATGTTTGTGTCGTCCTCAATTGAAATCTGGTTTGAGTCATAGATGACCACCAAGTTGCCTAGCTTCTGGTGGCCGGCAAGCGAAGCAGCCTCTGCCGTGACACCCTCTTGCATGTCACCGTCACCAGCAATCACGTAGACAAAGTGGTCAAAAGGGGACTGGCCCTCCGCCGCCTTTGGGTCAAAGAGACCGCGCTCAAAACGTGCGGCGTATGCGAATCCGGTTGCAGAAGCTAGACCTTGCCCCAATGGCCCAGTCGTTATCTCAACACCCTTGGTGTGTCCATATTCTGGGTGACCAGGCGTTGCGGAACCCCAAGTACGAAGCGCCTTGAGGTCATCAAGTTCAAGACCATATCCGTGCAGGTAAAGCTGGTTGTAAATGGTGAGTGAGCTGTGCCCAACGGAAAGAATGAAGCGATCCCGACCCAACCACTTATCGTCACTTGGGTCATGGCGCATTACCTTGTTGAAAAGCAGGTAGGCAACCGGAGCCAAACTGATTGCAGTGCCTGGGTGGCCATTTCCCACCTTCTCAACTGCATCTGCAGCCAGCACTCTTGCCGTGTCGACCGCTTTTGAATCTAGATCTGTCCATTGGAATGTAGACAAGGGAATCTCCTCTGAAAATTATCGGAATTGGGAATTTCGATGGCGTCATTGCCTAGATATAAACGGCTGTTTTTGAGGCTTCGTCATCCCTGCAGGCCAAGTTCCGTCTGGCTAAAAGTCTACACTCCGAAGGAATTACGACTTGGCGCATAAAGCCTGATGTTGAAGCATTTAGAATTGAGGCAGATGGCAACTCCAACCAAAACTCAATCAACACCTCAAAAACCTTCGTTTGGGGTGAGATTCGTCGGCAAATCAAAGGCATACTTTGCACTTACCAAGCCACGGGTTATTGAACTGCTTCTGATTACTACCTTGCCGACCATGATTTTAGCCAAGGGCGGGCTACCGGATTTTGGACTCGTCCTGGCAACTCTTATTGGTGGAGCTCTCAGCGCTGGCTCGGCAAATGCCTTCAATTGCTACATCGACACCGATATTGACAAGATCATGGGCAGAACCAAGAATCGCCCTTTGGTCACAGGGGAGCTCTCACAAAAAGAGGCGCTGATTTTTTCTTGGGTTATTGGCGCCCTATCGGTGATCTGGCTGGGTCTTCTGGTCAATTGGCTAGCATCACTAATTTCCCTCGCTGCACTTCTGTTCTACGTGTTTGTCTACACACTCTTGCTCAAGCGCAGAACGCCACAGAACATTGTTTGGGGAGGTGCAGCTGGTGCAGCACCAGTGCTGATTGGTTGGGCTGCGGTCACCAACGAAGTGTCAGCTGCGGCTTGGGTTCTGTTTCTGATTATTTTCCTTTGGACTCCGCCCCACTATTGGCCACTTTCAGTAAAGTACAAGGCGGACTACGAACGCGCGCAGGTACCGATGCTTCCCGTAGTTAGAAGCACAAAGACAGTAGTTTCGCAGATCGTGATTTACTCATGGGCCGTTGCCGCAAGCACATTGCTCTTGATACCAGTTGCAAACATGGGCCTTATTTATGCAGTCACGTCCTTGGCAGGAAGCGCTTGGTTCGTATTGGCCGCTCACAAGCTTTATCGTGAAGGTCAAAAGGGCGAGCTGAAGAAGCCAATGAACTTATTTCACCTATCAAATCTTTACTTGACTGCACTCTTCGTAGCGATTGCTCTAGACGCGTTATTGCCTGTTCAACTTTGGTGAACTAAGCCTTAGGCACCTTTATCTCTTCTAGCCTTCGAAGCGATTCTTCTCGCTCAATTGAATGATCCAGAATCGGCGCTGGATACCCATTGGTTAATCCATCAATAAGAAGCCATGGTTCGTGCACAGACTTATCTTTCACGTGCGCAAGCTCAGGGATGTACTTGCGCACATAATCACCATTCGGATCAAATTTGTAGCCCTGCATTATGGGATTAAAAATTCGGTAATAGGGGCTTGCATCTGTTCCGCAGCCAGCGGTCCATTGCCAACCGTGGGCATTAGAGGCTGGATCAAAATCACTAAGGTGTTGCTCGAACCAATCAGCGCCCAGTTGCCATTCAAGATGCAAATCCTTTATCAAAAATGAAGCGACGATCATGCGTACCCGATTGTGCATCCACCCGGTAGCAAGAAGTTGCCGCATTCCGGCGTCAACCATTGGAAAACCGGTTTTTCCCTGCTGCCAGGCTGCTAATTTCTCTTTTGCCGCCGCGCCCGAGTCGTACTGCATCTTATTGAAGCGTGGTTCGTAATAATCGGTTGTCGTGTGTGGATTGTTCCAAAGCACATCCGCATAAAACTCGCGCCAAGCGATTTCTTTTCTAAAGACATTCTCACCTGTTGATTCACCCAGTTTGGAGAGTATGGTCCGTGGATGAATCTCTCCAAAGGCCAAAGCGTGGCTGAGGTGTGAGGTTCCAGATAAATCGGCACGGTTTCGCAATTCGTCGTACTGATACAAGGCCCTTTGTCTGAACCTCTCAAAAGTCCTCAACGCAAAAGACTCACCGGCTTTCACAACAATTGGCGATTCTTTTGTTGGCTGAGGGCGACCATGACAATCAATGGGTTCCATCCATTCAAAATCTTCTGCGAGCGCTACCGGTGCTGCCCAACCTGCCTTGAACCAGTTAGTGAAAAATGGCGTGTAGACCCGATACGGGGTGCCATCGTCCTTTAAGACGGTCCCTGGCGAGACGGCGTAGTAACTGTCATCCAGCTGCAGGAAAATACCTTGGGCCTGGAGCGCTAAACCAACTGCGTTCTGTTGAGCAATTCCGTCCGGATCAAATGCTCTTGTGGCGTGCACAAATTCAGCAGAAGCTGCCTTGGCCGCCTTGATTAGTGCATCGGCGTACTCGCCGGCTTGAACTTGTTGGATGACTAATTGGCGATTCATAGATCCGCCCAGTGCTTCTAGGCTGGCATGCAAGGACCATTGCCGTATTCCAGAGAGTTTTTCAAACGCTGGAAGGTCAACTACGTAGATGCCGCAAACCTTTTTGTCGCCATCCGCTTTAGCGCCTGCAATGGCCGAATTCAAAGCCACATTGTCTTGAAGTCGTAGGTCCCTTCGAAACCAAAAAATTCGAGCCATCGAAGTTCTTCTAGTTACTCATCGGTTTCACAGGTGATTTACCCCTAATGGCAAGCCACTGCAGGGCCAGAAGAGCACAGATCACCGAGGCGCCAAGCATGTGCAGGGCTACAAGGATAGGTGGAACGCCAAGGCGAGCCTGAATCACACCGATAACTGCCTGCGCTATAGACACTAAGAGGAGAAGTGCACTTACCTTTAACTGGTAACTTCGGCTGAGGCCTCGATCACGCTTTGCCAATAGGCCTAACTGAATCAAGTTAACCGCCAACAGGGCGTAGCCCGGATAACTGTGCACATGCTGCCAAAACTCCAAATCTAAACCGTTTCGAGCACTGTCTGCATCCCCGGAATGAGGACCAGCTCCGGTAACCAAGACTCCAACAACGATGGTCACCGCACCAATTAGCGCTATGGGATTTGCAGTTCGCCATATGCCTATTGAGACGGGTACATGCACCGGGGGAAGCGCTCTGAAAAGCAGCAAGGCGGCTAGCGCAATCAAGATGGCGCTAAGTATGAAGTGTGCGCCTACAAACCAAGGGTTTAGTTGAGTCAAAACCGTGAACCCGCCAAGAACAGCCTGGGCCGGAATACCTAAACCTAGGAAAAATGCTGGGAGCACAAGGCCCTTGCGTAGTTTCTTTCCCAAATTTAGAACGGTAAGAAAAGTTAGCAGGGCAATCAAAGCAAGTACGAAGGTGAGTAACCGGTTAGCGAATTCAATTACACCGTGCAGTCCCATTTCTGGAACCGTAACGAGGGATTCTTCGGTGCATTTGGGCCAGGTTGGGCAGCCTAAACCGGATCCGGTTAGCCTGACTATGCCACCGGTAACCACGATAAGAATCTGGCTGACTAGCGATGCCCAGACGTACAGGGGGATCCTGGCACTAGAAACAATTCTCAGACTACGAAGCTTCAATAACAACCGGTAGGGCCTTTCTTGCTTAGGTATGTCAAATAACACCCCGCAGAAGTAAACTTGACTCAGTCTTGAGTTATTTCAACTGAATCTGCTTTCTAGACAATCCTTACATAAGCCAAAGCCGTTGGGCTCAGGCTAGTGGGAATGACCAGCAGATGATTTGAGTTGATTCAAGAGATATAGGCAGGGCGAGATAACCACTCGACCTTGAAACCCAATAACAGGAGGCCGGCTTTGTCCGACATCATCATCGAACGTCCAGAACTTGACAGCCTTGGAGTTTACGAATTCGGTTGGCACGACAAAGACACAGCTGGGGAGACCGCAAAACGCGGAATCAACGAAGCAGTTGTCAAGAATATTTCAGATCTCAAATCTGAACCTGAATGGATGTTGGAGCGTCGCCTTCGCGGATTTGACTACTTTGGTAAGAAGCCAATGCCAAGCTGGGGTTCTGATCTATCGGGCATTGATTTCGATAACATCAAGTACTTCGTGCGTTCCACGGAGCGTCAAGCCGCTACCTGGGAAGAACTTCCAGATGAAATAAAGAACACCTACGAAAAGTTAGGTATACCGGAAGCCGAGAGAAATCGTTTAGTTTCTGGAGTTGCTGCACAGTACGAATCTGAAGTTGTTTACCACCAGATCAATGAGGAGCTTGAAAAGCAAGGTGTTATCTTCCTTGACACTGACACCGCTCTAAAAGAGCACCCAGAGATTTTTCAAGAATATTTCGGCACAGTAATTCCAGCTGGAGACAATAAATTTGCTGCGTTGAACACGGCTGTTTGGTCGGGTGGTTCTTTCGTTTACGTTCCTAAGGGTGTTCACGTTGAGATTCCTCTTCAGGCTTACTTCAGAATCAACACGGAAAACATGGGCCAGTTCGAAAGAACCTTGATTATTGCCGATGAAGGATCGTATGTTCACTACATCGAAGGTTGCACCGCGCCTATCTATAACTCTGATTCTCTTCACTCTGCCGTCGTAGAAATTATCGTCAAGAAGAACGCGCGCGTTAGATACACCACAATTCAAAACTGGTCTAATAATGTTTACAACTTGGTCACCAAGCGAGCAATCGCTCACGAGGGTGCCACCATGGAGTGGATCGATGGAAACATTGGGTCCAAGGTAACCATGAAATACCCAGCAGTGATTCTTGCAGGGGAGCACGCAAGAGGTGAAACCCTATCGGTTGCTTTTGCAGGCGAAGGTCAGCACCAGGACGCTGGCGCCAAGATGATTCACATGGCACCACACACCAGTTCTTCTATTATTTCCAAGTCAATTGCCCGAGGCGGAGGCCGCACCTCTTACAGAGGTGAGATCAAGGTAATGCCGGGTGCACACCACTCGGCAAACACCGTTCGTTGCGATGCCCTGTTGGTAGACACAATCTCAAGATCAGACACGTATCCAGCAGTTGACGTGCGTGAGGATGACGTCTCTATGGGACATGAAGCAACCGTCTCACGAGTCAGCGAAGAGCAATTGTTTTACCTACAGTCTCGCGGTCTACCTGAAGACGAAGCGATGGCCATGATTGTTCGCGGATTTATTGAGCCAATTGCAAAAGAATTGCCGATGGAATATGCGCTCGAGCTGAACAAGCTAATCGAGATGCAGATGGAAGGGGCCGTCGGTTAATGACAGCTACAACACAGACAGCCCAACACGGTCTGTCGGAGCACAGCCATGGCGCGGGTGTTCCGATTCAAACTCGATACGAGCGTCCACGTTCGACTAATGTTGCTGATTTTCCGCAGATATCTGCCCGCGAAGAACAGTGGCGATATCTTTCCCCTGAGCGACTAAAAGGTCTTGACCAAGATGTTCTCGGCGAATTTTCTGGCGAAGTAAACATCGAAAAAGATGCTGGCGTGACAGTTGAACTAGTCGACTCGGAGCACCCTTCTTTTGGCTCTGCGGGGATTCCAGAGGAACGCCCAAGTGCAGCGGCGTGGGGTTCCGCAAAGAAAGCCCACCTGGTAACACTGCCGGCAGAGCAGAAGTCGGAAGCCCAGATTTCTATCCAGTCTTCTTCGACTGAGCCAAGCGCAATTCACTTGATCATTGACGCAAAGAAGTTTTCCGAGGGCACCGTGATTCTTGATCACAAAGGTGATGGAGTGCTTAGCGAAAACGTAGAGATTGTGGTTGGCGACGAAGCCCAGCTAACCGTTATTTCAATTCAGGATTGGAATTCAGAGAGCGTTCACGCCTCAACTCAAATGGCTCGCCTGGGTAGAAACTCAAAGCTGAAGCACCTGGTGGTGAGCCTGGGCGGAAAAACCGTTCGCGTTGCTAGCTCAACTGAATTCACAGGTCCTGGTGCCGAGGTTGAAATGCTTGGACTCTACTTTGCCGATGCCGGCCAGTACCTTGAGAACAGGCTCTATGTTGATCACGCCGTACCAAATTGTAAATCGCGAGTCACCTATAAGGGTGCACTTCAAGGAGAGAAGGCTCACACAGTTTGGGTAGGTGACGTTCTGATTCGCATGGCGGCAGAAGGCACCGATACTTACGAGCTAAACCGCAACCTGCTTTTAACTGATGGGGCTCGCGCTGATTCTGTTCCAAATTTGGAGATTGAAACTGGAAAAATCGAGGGTGCCGGTCACGCCTCAGCCAGCGGACGCTTTGACGATGAGCAACTTTTCTACTTACAGGCTCGCGGTATTACAGAACTCGAGGCTAGACGCCTTGTTGTTCGCGGCTTTTTGAATGAGATCATTCAGCAAATTGATAACGAAGACATTCGCACCCGACTTTCAAATTCAATTGAGGCTGAGCTCGAAAGGAGCGGTTCATAATGGCAATTCGTATTTGTGCCGTAGATGACATAAAGCCAGGTAAGGCCATCAGAGTGAAGATTGGTGAGAACGCAATTGCTGTTGTCAAAACCAAAGCTGGGGAGATCCGCGCTCTAGACGACAAGTGCTCACACGGAGAGATTTCGTTGAGCGAGGGTTTTGTCGATAACGAGACCATTGAATGCTGGGCACACGGAGCAAAGTTCTCACTTGAGACAGGCGCAGCCTTGACCCTTCCTGCATTCGAGCCGGTAGCTGTTTACGAAGTAATCATCGATAACGGTGACATTTTTATTGAGATTGACGCTGAGTAATCTCAGCCAAAAAGAGAATTAAGAAAAGAGAGAAGCAAATGGCTACTTTAGAAATCAAGAACCTTCACGTCACTGTAGATACAGAGCAGGGAACCAAGGAAATCCTTAAGGGCGTTGATCTCGTCATCAAGAGCGGCGAAAGCCACGCGATTATGGGACCAAACGGTTCAGGAAAATCAACGCTTGCTTACACAATTGCCGGTCACCCAAAGTACACCGTGACACAGGGAGAAATTCTTCTTGATGGCGAAGACGTACTAGAGATGAGCGTTGATGAACGTGCACGCGCAGGCTTGTTCCTAGCGATGCAGTACCCGGTTGAGATTCCTGGAGTCTCTGTTTCGAACTTCTTGAGAACTGCAAAAACAGCTATCGATGGTGAAGCTCCAGCTCTTAGAACCTGGATCAAGGACGTCAAGGGTGCAATGGACAACCTAAGAATGGACAGCACCTTCACTGAAAGAAATGTTAATGAAGGTTTCTCTGGTGGCGAGAAGAAGCGTCACGAAATCCTTCAGATGGAACTTCTGAAGCCAAAGATTGCCATTCTTGATGAGACCGACTCTGGTCTTGACGTGGATGCATTAAAGATTGTTTCAGAAGGCGTCAACCGAGCCAAAGAGGCAAATGATTTTGGTTTGCTACTAATCACTCACTACACAAGAATCTTGAAATACATCAAGCCGGACTTTGTTCACGTTTTTGTAGCTGGCAAGGTAGCAGAGCAAGGTGGACCTGAACTTGCTGACAGGCTTGAGGCTGAAGGCTACGACCGATACGTGAACGCCTAACAGAATGAGCGCAACCGAACTTGACCCAACTCTCTACGACCAAGTCATAGAGGCGTTGAAAGATGTGATTGATCCAGAAATCGGTGTAAACATCGTTGATTTGGGTTTGATATACGGGCTTCAGAAATCTGAGGACGGTAACTTGCTAATCAACATGACATTGACCTCTGCAGGCTGCCCGCTGACCGACGTACTTGAAGAGCAAACCGGTGAAGCATTAGACGGCGTTGTTGAGGCCTATCGAATCAATTGGGTCTGGATGCCGCCATGGGGTCCTGAGAAGATTACAGAAGATGGACGTGAGCAAATGCGAGCCATTGGATTCTCAATCTAAACAAAAAATTCCCCAGCCAAAAGTTGGGGAATTTTTAGTTTGAGGCTAATTAGCCTTGAATCTTCTTAATTCCTGCCCAGGCCAATGGAAGCAGCGCTGCCGCAATTATTGCCTTGACAGCATCCCAGATTAGAAAAGGTGTCATGACACTCGCTGCAGCGACCAGGTCACCAGAGAATGCAACAGCCGATAGAACTGGGATACCAAAGGCATAGATAACAATTGAGCCGATTGCGTAGCTCGCAAACATCTTTAGGCCGTGAGAACTCCAACTGCGCTCAGCAAGCAAACCAACAACATACGCCGCAGCAACGAAGCCAATTACAAAACCAAAAGTCGCGCCTAGCACTGCCTGCAGCCCAACTGCATGCGACCCGTCAGAAAGCGGCGCGAATACCGGCAATCCAATTACGCCGAGGGTTGCGTAGAGAACCATCGAAAGCGCTCCGCGAACGGAACCCAATGAGGCTCCAACTAAGAGCACCACAAGTGTCTGCAGGGTAAAAGGTACTGGAGAAGCGGGAATCGAGACCTGCGCGGCAAGCGCGGTTAATGCGGCGCCAGTGGCTACCAAGGCAATGTCTGTGGCGATGCTGCCGGGGATTACTCGGTCAACTATCGTGCTTCGGTTGATTGCTAGAACTGACATTCGCGCTCTCTCTGTAATAGTGGGGGCTTTATTGCTTCACTCGATTGTAGACTAGGACTTTTGTGGGTCGCCAATAATTTGCGACAGTATTACACCCCATATTTTGGAGATTTCTATGATTAGCGTGCGCGACCTCGAGATCCGCATCGGCGCACGCACCCTTATGACCGGAGTCAATTTCAGGGTTGATAAGGGAGACAAAGTAGGGCTTGTTGGCAGAAACGGCGCTGGCAAGACAACTCTGACCAAAATTTTGGCCGGCGATGGACAACCTGATCAAGGATCGGTTGAACGAGGTGGCGAGATCGGCTACCTACCGCAGGACCCTAGGACCGGTGACCCTGAAGAGCTCGCTCGCACCAGAATTCTAAATGCAAGAGGTCTTGGTGACCTTATGGCACAAATGACCAAGGCTACCGAAGACATGGGAAGCGTTGATGAGAAGGTTTTTGATGCTGCCATGATTCGCTACTCAAAACTTGAGGAGCGTTTTCAAAACGGCGGAGGCTATGCGGCCGAAGCAGAAGCGGCTGCTATTGCCAGCAATCTAGGGCTCAAAGATCACATTTTGGAACAACCACTGAAAACTCTCTCAGGCGGTCAAAGAAGACGCATTGAATTGGCGCGAATTCTATTCAGCGACGCCGAGACCATGATCCTTGACGAACCTACCAACCACCTCGATGCCGATTCGGTGACTTGGTTGCGCGATTTTCTAAAGTCTTACCAGGGCGGCTTAATCGTCATCAGTCACGATGTTGATTTAGTTGAGGAAACCGTAAATCGAGTTTTCTACCTGGATGGCAATAGAACCGTTATCGACATTTACAACATGGGCTGGAACGCCTACAAAAAAGCTCGCGAAACTGATGAAGAACGCCGAAAGCGAGACAGGGCCATAGCTGAGAAGAAGGCCAGCACATTGCAACTTCAAGCCGCAAAGTTTGGCGCTAAGGCTAGTAAGGCTGTAGCGGCGAAGCAGATGGTTCGAAGAGCGGAATCGCTGCTGAGCTCGCTTGACGAAGTGCGTGAGGTCGAGCGCGTCGCGAAAATTAAGTTTCCTGATCCAGCGCCGTGTGGTCGAACCCCGCTCATGGGGGAGAACCTGAGTAAGAGTTATGGTTCGCTTGAGATTTTTACTGCGGTTGACCTCGCAATAGATAAGGGCTCCAAAGTAGTGATCATTGGTCTCAACGGAGCCGGAAAAACGACATTACTTCGCATGCTCGCAGGCATAGATAACCCTGATACTGGACAGATTATCGCCGGGCACGGACTCAAGGTTGGTTATTTTGCCCAAGAGCACGAAACGCTTGATGTTTCCAAATCCGTACTCGAGAACATGCAAAGAGCAGCGCCGCAACTTGCAGACACAGACGCGCGGAAGGTGCTTGGTTCCTTTTTGTTTACCGGCGACGACGTAAACAAACCGGCGGGCGTTCTTTCAGGCGGCGAAAAGACCCGCCTTGCACTGGCATCGCTGGTTGTTTCTTCCGCCAATGTTTTGTTACTCGATGAGCCAACCAACAACCTTGACCCGGCAAGCCGCGAAGAGATATTGCGGGCCCTCAGCACGTTTACCGGAGCAGTGGTGTTGGTATCACACGATGTGGGTGCAGTTCTAGCGCTAAATCCAGAAAGAGTTTTGATTTTGCCAGATGGTGATGAAGATCACTGGAACGAAGGATACGCGGAACTGATTGAGCTAAGTTAGCGCGTCTTCCACTGCCTTGTCATCATCGCCAATCTTCTTTCTTCGCTTTGGTTGAAAATTAGGATCCAAGGCTATTTTTTTAATAATGCGCTCTTGTCGAATTGCCCACCAGAGTGCAATGAAAGCCATGAGTGCAAAAAGTATCCATTGAAATGCATAACTCAAGTGATTGCCTTCAGTCAGTTGAGGCTTTGGTTGAACTTTTGGTATGTCTGAGTTGTTATAGCTTTCAGCAAGTCGGATGTAAACCGCCCTGTAAACCGGTTCAGGTATCCCAACTTTAGAGATCAAGCTTTCGACATTCACTGTTGCTATTTGGCCCGCCGGTGCGTCGCGATTGAGAGTTGGTTCCGCAGGACGGACTCTGCCTACCAACTGAATGGTCTCGTTGTTTGGTAGCGGGATCACATCGGGCTCATCGTTATCCGATCCCGTTGGCAGCCAACCGGTTTCAATAGCAACAACTTCACCGCTAATAAGTTTGAATGGCACTACCTGAAGGAATCCGGCTTGACCGTTATAAGGGCGATTCCTTACTAAAACAGCTTTCTCAGAAAGAAAATTGCCGGTCAGCGAAACAGGTCTCCACTCATTCGCCAAGTCAAAGCTGTCTAAATCTGAAATCGCCGCCAGGTCGATTGCAGGTTTATCAAAGTTTGTGGCAATCAAGTCCATTTTGGCGACAGCTTCAGCTCGGCGCGAAAATTGCCAATCTGCCAAAAAGACACAGGCAATTGCAAAGAGTGATGCAACTAGAAGCCATACGGCCCAGCGCATCCAAGCTTGCATCAATCTCATTATTTGTCTTCACTGTCAGAAACACTCAGGAATAATCCTCGAGCTTCAAGATAGTCAATCAGAAATTGACTATGTAGGTTGCATGCCGACCAGATTTTTGTTCGGCCATCGGTATGGATTTTAGGATTTCTCCACGAAATGTAGCGTTCAGCCTCGGCGGTACAGCCGGCTCGCGAACATTTATTTTTCATCCGAACTTGGACTTGCTTCCTTTTTGCTGGATGCTTCAGTGAAGGCGCTTGCCTTAATTACAAGCGTAGGCGCAACCGCCTTATTTAGATTATTGTCCTTTGAACCTGGGCCGGTTGCATTTGCTAGTACTACTGCAAAGTAGGGCAAAAAGATTGCGCCGGCAAAGAACACCCACATTAGCCAGCCTTGAACCAACATTGCTAGGACGATGCATATGACCCTGATGGTCATAGCAACCGTGTATTTGATCATCCTTGATTTACGTTCAGCTTCAGGGGATTGATCCAAAGATGTGAGACTCTGAGGCTTGGCCATAACGAGTGTTCTCCCATCGGTATTTATCAGTCAAAGACTAGACTTCATTTAGTTCAAGCCCAAAACGCTGTTTTCTATTCCAAGAACGCCAGAAAAGAGACCAACCATGAGTACTCCAAGAACAATTCTCATTACTGGGGGCAATCGTGGGATTGGCCGATCAATAGCAGAGGAATTTGTCGCTCAAGGACACCGCGTTGCGGTGACCGTTAGAAGCGGTGTGGGCCCTGCAGGCACGTTGAGCGTAGTCGCCGATGTGACCGATCCTGAATCTTTAGATAGAGCGTTTGCCGAAATTGAAGAGAAATTGGGTCCGGTAGAAGTTTTGGTGGCAAATGCGGGAATCACTCGAGATACCTTGCTAATGCGCATGACGGATGAAGAGTTCGAGCAAGTAGTTAACACAAACCTGAACGGTGTTTTTAGGGTCTTAAAGCGAGCCACTAAGGGAATGATTAAGGCCAAGTACGGTCGCGTGATTTTGATTGGCTCTGTGGTTGGGTTGCTTGGTTCAGCCGGCCAGGTTAATTATTCAGCAACAAAGGCAGCGCTGGTGGGCATTGCCAGGTCAGTAACACGCGAGCTTGGGGCACGGGGAATCACCGCCAACGTTGTTGCCCCGGGATTCATTGATACTGACATGACCGCTGAATTGCCAGAGGCTCAACAGGAAGAGTACAAAAAGAAGATTCCTGCCGGAAGATTTGCTGATCCCACAGAAGTTGCCAAGGTGGTCAGATGGCTGGCAAGTGACGAAGCTAGCTACATCTCTGGAGCGGTGATTCCAGTTGACGGCGGCATGGGTATGGGTCACTAGGTTTTTGTTTATCAATCTCAATAGCAAGTAGGAGCAACATGTCTAATCCATTGAAGCCTTTTTCACTTACCGGAAAAGTAGCCCTCGTAACCGGATCTTCAAGAGGCATTGGTGCAGATACCCTCGGTTATTTCGCTGAAGCGGGTGCCGCTGTCGTGGTCAACTTTAGGAATAAAGAAGCGCGAGCAAAAAAAATTGTTGACTCCATAAAGAGTTCCGGTGGAAAAGCTATCGCGGTAGGTGCTGACCTTACTGATGCCTCTTCTGTGAAGCAGATGTTTGAGTTAGCCACCAAGGAATTTGGCTCTCTAGATATTTTGGTAATGAACGCTTCCGGCGGAATGGAAGCCGGCCTCGGCGAAGACTATGCGATGAGACTTAACCGAGATTCTCAAGTCAATCTGCTGGAAACGGCTCTGCCATATCTTAGCGACGGGGCGAGAGTAGTTTTTGTGACTAGTCATCAGGCCCACTTCATTAAAACAACTCCCACAATGGCTGAGTACCTGCCAGTTGCTTTGTCTAAACGAGCGGGAGAAGACGCACTTAGGGACCTGATTCCTAAACTTGCAGAGCGAGAGATTGGCTTCGTTGTTGTCTCAGGCGACATGATCGAGGGAACAATTACCGCCACCTTGTTGGAGCGTGCTAACCCGGGGGCAATTGAAGCGCGACGTGAGGGAGCAGGAAAGCTCTATAACGTGCAGGAGTTTGCCGCGGAGGTAGCTCTTGCTGCAGTGGAGGATGTTCCGGCCGACAACACTCGACTTGTTGGAGACACTTCAGATTTCAACTAGTTTTCTTTGGCTACAAGCCGATGATGTCTAGCAGACTTCGCATGTCTTTGCCTTCAATGATTTGATCGGCTTGTTCTCTAACAATCTGTTTAGCGTTGAATGCAACACTTATTCCGGCTTTAGCCATCATTTCGAGATCATTAGCTCCGTCACCTACAGCAACCGTTTGAGTTAGACCGGAAGCAAGCGACCACTCGGCCAAAGCCCGCGCCTTGGCACTGCGATCAATAATCTCGCCAACCACCTTGCCGGTCAATAATCCGTCTACGACCTCAAGGGTGTTTGCTCTCCAAAAATCCAAGTTCAGCTCTGCAGCCAGTGGCTCGAGAAGTTGGATGAAACCACCTGAAACTGCGCCAACTTTTCCTCCGGCACTTTGAATTCTTTGGATGGTCTCGGGGACGCCAGCTGTTATAGAAATTCTGTTCTGCACTTGAAGAAAGACTTCTTCCGAGAGTCCTTGGAGTGTGGCAACTCGTTCAATTAGGCTTTCTGCAAAATCAAGTTCACCCGCCATCGCTCGCTCAGTAACTTCAGCTACTTCTTTGCGCTTACCGGCGGCATCGGCGAGCAGCTCGATCACCTCATCTTGGATGAGAGTCGAGTCAACATCAAAAACCACTAGAAAACGATTCAAGTAGAAAACCCAAATACCTTTCAATCTGTCTTGCGGCAACAATAAAAGCTCTAATTGAGGATAACGCGCCAAAGCGCAACGATTGCTGCCGAAACTCATCGAGTCTTCCTGCTTTGAACTGGCCACAGCGCCTAGGCTATTGGCATGTCTCGCGTCATAGATTTGAACAATGTCACGGTAATGCGTGATGGTCGTCGCATACTCAACAACATTGACTGGCAAGTTGAATCGGATCAACGCTGGGTGATTATTGGCCCAAATGGCGCGGGAAAGACCACGCTACTTAGAGTTGCAGCTGCTCAAATCCACCCTTCTTCTGGCCAAGCCACGATCTTGGGGGAACGGCTTGGAGAAATCAACGTTTTTGAATTGCGAACTCGAATTGGTTTTGCATCCTCAGCGCTGGCCGCACACATCCCTAACTCCGAAACAGTCTTGAATGCTGTCATGACCGCAAGTTATGCGGTCACCGGTCGCTGGAACGAAAAATATGAAGACATCGATGAACGCAGGGCCCGACGAGTACTTAGCGAATGGAACCTTGACACCTATGCTGATCGCGCCTTTGGCACCCTCAGTGACGGTGAGAGAAAGCGTACCCAGATAGCCCGTGCGGTTATGCCCGACCCAGAACTTTTGTTACTTGATGAACCAGTTGCCAGCCTTGACCTTGCTGCACGAGAGCAAACCATCAACCTGATTGGTTCTTATGCATCGGCCGCTGCAGCTCCAGCGATGGTCATGGTCACACATCACCTTGAAGAGATTCCGGCCGGATTTACACACGCGCTAGTTATAAGCCAGGGTCAAATCTTTGCGGCGGGGGAGATTCAACAAACTCTGACTTCAGAGAAGATCTCTGAGGCCTTCAGTTTTGGCTTGAATGTTGACTTTATCGAGGGTCGCTTCAGGGTTCGTGCCCGCTAAATCAGCCACAAAAAGCGCTTTCCAAGGGTAAATCCCTCTGGTATGCTTGAAAACTGTGCCGCTAAGGCACAAACCCCAAAATTTTCTAAACTACGGAGTTTTCCCATGAAGGCAGACATTCACCCAACTTACGAGTCAGTCGTATTCCGCGACTTGGCATCGGGTGTGGCATTCCTTACTCGCTCGACTGTAACCAGCAGCAAGACAATCGAGTGGGAAGACGGAAACAGCTACCCAGTGTTTGACGTTGAAATCTCTTCAGAATCACACCCGTTCTACACAGGCAAGCAGCGCATCATGGATGCCGCCGGTCGTGTTGAGCGATTCAACGCAAGATACAAGGGCTTCGGCGCCTAACAAGAACTTCGGAGCGCAAGCTCCGCGAGAACCGCAGGTTGTCCACACAACTTGTAGGTTGAGACCAAAGAGCTCCGCTTCGGCGGGGCTTTTTGTTTTAAGTTTCTTAGGTTGATTTAAAGCTTGAGCGGCCAACCACGCGCTGCGGTGAAGTCTGGGTTAACGCTTCGCCTCATGTAAGACTCAAAATCGGCATCTATTGCTTCACTCCACTGAATTTGCGCATCGTGCAAAGCAGCTGCTGTGTTAGGCAATTCGCTGGCCCAGCGCAATGCAATTGCTTGTGCAACCCTGCCGGCAGCAATCGCATCTGCAGTGGCGTTGTGTGCATCATCTAGTTGAACTTTATAAAACTCGGCCGCATTTTCTAGTCTGCGCTTACCTTTGCGGTATTTATCGTTGAACTTATCAATAACCAGAGGATCTACCACGGCGCCAATCTTTAGAGGACTCAAACCGTGTCTCAAAGCTTCATAGTGCAAAATGGTGAAATCGTAAGGTGCGTTGTAGGCGACAACAGGTAATCCTCGATCAAAGAATCCTTGAAGCTTGTTTATAACCTCGGCCACTACCTCCGCCGCAGGTCTGCCGTCTCTAATTGCAACCTCTGTTGTGACACCGTGAACATCACTTGCTTGAGTGGGTATTTCAATTCCAGGGTTGGCTAACCACTCCGAGTTCTCTCCAACAACATTGCCCTTCGCATCGAGCTCAACTGCACAGGCCGTCACTATCCTTGCGTCGGTTAGGTCCAGGCCAGTTGTTTCAAGGTCAAACACGGCAATTTGCCTTGCCCACTCAGGAAGCGGTGGGTCAAATTCAAAGTTGAGTTGGTCGTTCATGAAATCAGGCTAGGTCTAACTAGCGACAAAGTCCTGCAGCACGCGCAAGTTCCAACGCGGCAACATCGTGATTAAGGGTGAAAATGTGAATTCCAGGAGCACCTGCTGCCAGCAGATCAATTACGAGTTGAGTTGAGAATCGCATTCCTATTTCTCTTGCTTGCAAATCGTCACTAGCCATTTCAAATTGATTTATTAACTCCGCAGGTATTTCGGCGCCACTGAGTTCGGCCATACGAATCACCTGCTTAGCGTTAGCTATAGGCATTACACCTGGGACGATTGGAAGATCCCAGCCAGCTGCAACTGCCGAAGCGCATAATTTGATGTATGCATCCACACTGAAGAAAAGTTGCGTAACCGCAAAAGAAGCTCCAGCCTCTTGTTTGAGCCTTAGAACATTAGAATCATGAGCCATGTCAGGTGATTCAGGGTGCACTTCAGGGAAAGCGGCTACACCTATTTCAAGGCTGGTGGATTTTTTGACTAGCTGAACAAGTTCCAAGGCTGATTTGAGCTCACCCTTCGAGAGAGCATCGGGGTCATCTTTTGGCGCATCTCCGCGCAACGCCAAAATCGCGCCCACACCGGGCTGTTCAAATCGACTGATGATTTCTAGTGTTCCAGCTACTGTTGCCCCAACGCAGGTTAGGTGACCTATGGTCAGAACGCTCTGGGCCATACGATCAACTACAGCGAGGGAGCGTTCCTTATTTGAACCACCTGCACCGTAGGTCACCGATACGTAATCAGGGGAGACGGCCATTAATTTCTCGAATGCAAGCCACAGATTGGCTTCGCTGGTCTCGTCCTTAGGCGGGAAAAACTCAAACGAAAGCGTGGGTTCTCCGGCCTTTCTTCTGGCTTCTGCAACTTCCGAAACTCTTGAGTAGCCCAAGCTAGTCAAGTTGGTTTTTCGGATTAGATTCTCAGGCACCAGACGAGTTTAACCCAATCAATCGGGCCACCCCAGTTCTTGCCCCTCGGTTAGACTTATTTCAAATGTTTACCCCTAAATCCCAGTCCCTAATTGAGTCCATCAAGACGCGCGTCGTAGTCGCTGATGGTGCCATGGGAACGATGATTCAAGAGGCCAACCCCACCCTTGAGGAGTTTCAGGGACACGAGGGATGCAATGAGATTTTGAATGTCACACGTCCTGACATTATTGCTGACATCCACACTCAATACCTGCAAAGCGGTGCGGAAGCCATCGAAACGAACACCTTTGGGGCTAACTTTGCCAACTTGGCCGAATACGGGATTGAAGATCGCATAGAAGAACTCGCCTACGCCGGAGCAGTTGTGGCTCGTTCAGCTGCAGATAAATTCAACACCGATGAAAAGCCGCGCTGGGTTTTGGGTTCAATGGGGCCAGGCACGAAGTTGCCCAGTCTGGGGCACGAAAAATTCTCCGTACTTCGTGACGCCTACCAACTGTCGGCAAAGGGACTAATACGCGGCGGCTCCGATGCCATTCTTGTCGAAACTGCACAGGACCTTTTACAAGCTAAGAGTGCCATTATCGGTTCAAAACGAGCCATGGCGGAACTTGGTATCGAGGTACCAATTCTTGTGTCGGTGACTATTGAAACCACTGGAACAATGCTGTTGGGTTCAGAAATTGGTGCGGCGCTGACTGCTCTGTCGGCTTTGGGTATTGACGCAATTGGCTTGAACTGCGCAACTGGCCCTATGGAGATGAGTGAACACCTTCGCTATCTCTCTAAGTTCTCAGATCTACCTCTGGTAGTTATGCCGAATGCGGGTCTGCCTATCTTGGGAGCAAACGGCGCTCACTATCCACTTACTGCAAGCGAACTAGCAACCGCTCAATTGCAATTCGTTGGTGAATACGGTGCGGGTCTTGTTGGTGGTTGCTGTGGCACCACTCCAGCACATATTGCTGAGGTCGCAAACGCTGTTGCGGGAAAATCCCCAAAACGACCGGCGCTAATCGATGAGCCAGGATTGGCAAGTTTGTACCAGCACCAACCGTTTGATCAGACAATGACTTATCTTTCGATTGGTGAACGCACTAACGCAAATGGTTCAAAAGCATTCCGCGATGCGATGCTCGCCGAAAATTGGGAAGAGTGTCTTGAAATTGCAAGATCGCAAACCCGCGAGGGAGCACACCTTCTAGATGTTTGCGTAGATTACGTAGGTCGTGACGGAGTTCGTGACGCACGCGAACTGGTCAGTCGTCTTGCTACAGCTACCACGCTTCCACTGGTCTTGGATTCCACTGAACCTGCAGTTCTTGAGGCAGGACTTGAGTGCATGGGTGGAAGAGCCATGATCAACTCCGTGAATTACGAAGATGGCGACGGCCCCAAGTCACGCTTTGCGAAAATTATGCCGATTGTTAGAGAACACGGTGCTGCCGTGGTTGCTCTGACCATTGACGAGGAGGGACAGGCAAGAACCGCTGATACCAAGTTTGCAATCGCAGAGCGTCTTATCAATGACTTGACCGGCAGATGGGGAATGCGCCTAGTAGACATCACCGTTGACACTTTGACTTTTCCTATTGCTACAGGGCAGGACGAGACACGTCGCGATGGCATTGAGACTATTGAGGCAATTAGAAGACTCAACAAATCTTTCCCTGGAGTTCAAACTACTTTGGGAATCTCGAACATTTCCTTTGGATTGAGTCCCGCCGCGCGTCACGTTTTGAATTCCGTTTTTCTGCACGAGTGCTTTCAGGTTGGACTAACTTCAGCGATTGTGCATTCTGCGCGAATCATGCCGCTAAACCAGATTCCAGCTGAGCAGTTAGAGGCGGCGCTAGATCTGATTTACGATCGACGAACCTATGACGAGGACGGTAATACGACCTTTGACCCACTGACTCGTTTCCTAGATGTATTCAGCGGGGTTGACTCTGCGGCCAGCCGTCAGTCTCGTGCCGAGGAACTTGCTTTGATGCCAATTGACCAAAGGCTCGAGCGCAGGATTATCGATGGTGAAAAAAAGGGACTTGAACCAGACCTCGATGAAGCCCTAGCCGGTGGATATACAGCGCTGGCAATAATTAATGACTACCTCTTGAAGGGTATGCAGGTAGTTGGTGAGCTCTTTGGCAAGGGAGAGATGCAATTGCCGTTTGTGCTTCAGTCGGCAGAAGTCATGAAAGCAGCTGTCGCGCATCTTGAACCATTCATAGAGAAAACTGATGACAGTGGCAAGGGGAAAATCTTGCTGGCCACTGTTCGCGGTGACGTGCACGACATCGGTAAGAACCTGGTTGACATCATTCTCAGCAACAATGGATTTGAAACCGTTAACATCGGCATCAAACAGCCTATAAATGAGATCCTCCGCGCTGCTGAGGAGCACCAGGTTGACGTTATTGGAATGAGTGGTCTGCTCGTAAAGTCCACGCAGATTATGCGTGAGAATCTAGAGGAAATGAACCAGCGGGGTGTGGCTGAGCGCTGGCCTGTAATCCTTGGCGGTGCCGCACTCACTAGAAGTTTTGTGGAGCAAGATCTCGCCGAAATTTTCAACGGTGAAGTTCGTTACGCCAAAGACGCCTTCGAAGGCTTGAAGCTTATGGATACGTTGGTAAAAATTAAGCGCGGGGATACCACCGTGGAGCTTCCTCCGCTCAAAAAACGTCTAGTACCGCAAAAGAACGTTTTGACTAGAACCGAGTCCGAACACATGCCAGCTCGTTCCGATGTGGCCGTGGATAATTTGATTCCAAACCCGCCGTTCTGGGGAATGCGCGTGGTTAAGGGAATCCCTCTGCGCGATTACGCAGCCTTCTTGGACGAACGAGCAACTTTCATGGGACAGTGGGGATTAAAACCCTCTCGCGCTGAAGATGGTGCCAGCTACGAGGAACTTGTCGAAACAGAAGGTCGACCAAGACTTCGCGCCTGGCTAGATAAGGTTCAAACTGACGGTCTGCTTGAAGCAGCCGTTGTCTACGGATATTTCCCTGCCGTTTCCGATGGTGACGATCTCGTTATCTTGCACCATGCTGCAGAAGGAGCAACCGATGGCGGATCCGGGGGTGTACCTGGAACTGAGAGAATGCGCTTCAAGTTTCCGCGTCAGGCAAGAGATAGACATCTCTGCCTAAGTGATTTCGTTGCATCCAAGGATTCTGGAAAAGTGGACGTGGTTCCATTCCAGTTGGTGACCATGGGAAACAGAGTTTCAGAGGCTGCCAACGTACTCTATGCAGCAAACGAATATCGTGAGTACCTTGAACTGCACGGCCTCTCTGTACAACTCACCGAAGCTCTAGCTGAATTCTGGCATTCGCGAATCAGAGAAGACCTTGGTTTTTCGCAGGAAGACCCAAAAGAAGTTGAAGGCCTTTTCAAACTAGATTATCGAGGAGCGAGGTACTCATTTGGTTACCCTGCGTGCCCAGAACTAGAAGACAGAGTTAAGTTAGTAGACCTATTGAAGCCTGAACTTATCGGCGTAACTCTTTCTGAAGAATTGCAGTTGCACCCGGAACAATCAACTGATGCCATGGTTCTTCACCACCCAGAAGCGAAATACTTTTCGGTCTAAGAAATGATTTTTGAATCTGCCCAATTAGCAGCAAAGGCTGTGGAGCGGTCCGTACCTAAAACGATGCAGGTACTCGACACCGTCACAAGTTATTGGTTGTATCCAAGCGATTCTAAGGATTCAAAAACCATCATCTTCATTCATGGTTACAGAGGCAACCACCATGGACTAGAAGCAATTGCCGGAGCCCTTGACGACCTCAACGTGATCATTCCAGATCTTCCAGGTTTTGGGCGTTCAACACCTTTTTCACACAACCACTCCATAGAAAACTATGTGGTTTGGTTAGATGCATTTATATCTGGACTTGAATTGAAAGAGAAGCCCGTGCTGCTTGGGCACAGCTTTGGAAGCATTATTTGTGCGGCCTTTGCAAGCACTTCAGAAGCAATAGAAATGTTGATTCTGGAGAATCCGGTTTCAGCTCCCGCTCTAAAGGGGCCTAACGCTCCGTTGACAAAAGTTGCTCAGGGTTTCTTTGCGCTTGCTGAAAAGCTACCGCTCAAAGCGGGAGAGTGGTTGCTGAAAAGCTGGCCTATGGTCCGTGGAATGAGCGTCGTCATGACCAAATCTTGGAACCCAACACTACGTACGTGGGTTCACGCGCAGCACGATCAGAATTTTAATGACTTCGCAAATCGAAGGGTTGTCATTGAGGGATATAGAGCCTCAATCTCAACCGACGTCTCAGAATTTGCCGCTTCGTTCAAAGTGCCAACCCTGCTAATCATTGGCGCGAGAGATGACATCACCTCGCCGAAACAGCAATTCCTGATGGCCCAAAGAATTCAAGTTCAGCACGCTATTAGCCAACACATGGGCGTTGGTCACCTTACTCACTATGAGGTACCAAGGGCCGTTGCGGAAGACATTCAGAGATTTGTTTACGGACAAGATGAGTGACGCGTTGAACGACGGATTTTTCTTTGATGCAAGATACATTCGGATAGAACACCATGACGGCATCAGTAGATTCTCTGCAGGTCTTTTTGCGGCCTTGAATGAGCTCACTAACGTCACAGCAATAATTAGTGATTTGCGTCAACTTGAAAAGCTGCCTCAGGGAACTCGTTTCGTTAAAGTTGCGGCACCAACATCTGTCTTTGAGCCGTTTGTTGCAATGAAATTAAATCGACTAGGCGCCAAGATAGTTTTTTCACCGATGCAAACCATGGGCACCTTTGGGCGAAAGTTTAAGGTCGTTCTCACAGTTCACGATCTCATCTACTACAACCACCCAACCCCGCCGCCATCATTCTCATGGCCCATCAAAGTTCTTTGGCGCCTATATCATCTGACTTATTTGCCGCAACGATTGTTGCTGAATCGTGCGGACGCCATCGTGGCTGTATCAGAAACCACTAAGAGCCTGATAGTGGACAACCACTTAACTAAGCGACCTGTGCACGTGGTACACAACGCAGCTGAAAATCAAGGTACGCAGGCCAGACCTGAAATCAGAAACCTACCCACTAATAAACGGACACTTATTTACATGGGCAGTTTCATGGATTATAAGAATGTGGAAGTTCTAGTTTCCGGCATGAAATACCTGCCTGAGTATGAACTTCACCTGCTCAGTCGTATTTCTTGCAACAGAAAGAACGAACTAGAGGCCCTAAACAGCAATGGGGCCAAAGTTGTATTCCACGATGGCACCACTGATTTGGAGTATCAGAACCTTTTGGTTGAGGCGTTCGCCTTAGTGAGCGGGTCACGCGACGAGGGTTTTGGTATACCTCTGGTAGAAGCAATGGCACTTGGGACACCAATCGTGGTGTCTGACATTTCAATATTTCGTGAGATTGGTGGGTCGGCAGCAAAGTTTTTTGACTGTGACAGTGCGCAGAGTTTCGCAATCAGCGTTAACGAGCTTGCGGAACCACAAGTTTGGCAACAGGCGTCCAAAGCGGCACTTGCTCAGTCGAAATTGTTTAGCTGGGAAAATTCTGCGCGAGAACTGCTGAATCTAATTCAAAAGATCTGAGTGCAGGGTACGGGGTTCGTATTTGTGAATCCGCCAACTTTCTTCACCAGAAGAATCATGCACAAAGATGCTCATAGATGCGTTGCCTAATCGCTCACCCTCGCGAGGAAACTCGCCATTGCTCACGATGGTGAGTAACTTCCGTATCAAAGCACCGTGCGAAACCGCAAGAACTCTTTTGCCGTGATATTTGTCAACTAACGTATTCAGAAGCAAATTGGCCCTAGCTTCAAGCTCGGCTAAAGATTCTGCACCTGGCACCACGTTGGTATCGGCGTATTTTGCTTTCCATTCCTCATGGGCCAAACCTTCAGCCTCACCAAAAGAACGTTCCAATAGCAGTGGTTCAACAATTGCTTCTGAGAAACCATTTATTTCGGCAACAATTTTTGCCGTATCTCTTGCTCGAGAAAGAGGAGAGGTCAGCACGATATCCCATTCAAAGGAATCAATTGCAGCAGCAGCGTCCTTTGCCTGAGCTATCCCTGTTTCATTGAGTGGGATGTCAGTAACCCCCTGAAGGCGGAAATCAATATTCCAGTCGGTCTGACCATGGCGCAGCAAGCCAATAGTGGTTCTAGTCATTGAGCAGCCTTTCCAAGACTAAAGATGTGTTTGCCTCAATCTTTGCCGTAGCAAGATCGTCAGCCTTTGTTGCACCTATGTTTACGATGATTATGGGCTTATTTAATCGCGCGGCACGCCTTGCAAAACGTAGTCCTGAATTGACTGAGAGCGAAGTTCCAGCGACTAGCAGCACATCAGACTCATCAAGCCTTTTCATGGCGGTCTCAACTCTTGCAGTCGGCACTGCTTCGCCGAAGAAAACCACGTCGGGTTTCAAAATTCCATGGCAAGATGTGCAATCGGCTATTTGAAAATCAACCGCAAGCTTGATCTCGGCATCTCCGTCTGGAGTGAATTCAAAATCACCAGTTCGGTCGATGTTTGGATTTAGTTCGGCAAGCCTTAGGTCCAACTCGCGCCGCGTGAGCTGCTGCTCGCAGCCCATGCATCGAACCATGTCCAAGCGGCCGTGAAGGTCAATAACTTCTTGAGATCCAGCTTTCTGGTGCAGTTGATCTACATTTTGAGTGATTACTTGAAAGACTTTCTTTTTTTGCTCGGCGGCCGCAATCGCGAAATGTCCCGAATTAGGTGACGCTTCGGCAATTCGATTCCAACCGATAAAGCTTCTGGACCAGTAGCGTACTTGTGCCTCTCTGGATCCCATGAAAACATCAAATGTCATGGGATGCCTGACCACACGGCCGGCACCACGATAATCGGGGATCCCAGAATCGGTGCTAATTCCTGCGCCGGTCAAAACCAGAATTTTCTTGCCTTGAAGCTTCTCCCGCGCAAAATCAACGCTGTATTCAGCGGCAGCGGTAAGTGTGTTCTCTTGTGGCATTATTTTTTAGTCTAGTTTTCGTTTCAAAGGGATGCTGATTTATTGGTCAAACAGGAAGTGAAAAACCCTGGTCGTGGAGGACCAGGGTTTAGTGTCCGAAAGGGGACTTGAACCCCTACCCTCGTAAGAGGACTAACACCTCAAGCTAGCGCGTCTGCCATTCCGCCACCCGGACAGGTACTAAATTTTAGCATCTCTGTTGATGCTCGAAGGTACTAGCCTGCTGGCACCTTTCGGGGTAGTTTAGGCCTATGGCTCAAGACGCACGCATCGCACTACAGCAGTTCATCGCATCAGTAGAGCGCCACTTTGAAGCAGTGGCGTCGCGCCGTGGAGCCGAGGACCCGGCAGTTGAGCAGGCGTACTACCAAATCGAAGATGCTTTCCTCAACTATGAAGAGGCGTTGAACGAGAAATACGAAGAGTTCCTTCCTATTGCTTTGGCTGAGGAAGAAAACGATTGACCCCATTTGACGCGGTAATTCTTGGAATCATTCAAGGATTAACCGAGTTTTTACCGATTTCATCTTCTGCTCACGTTCAGATTGCTCAGCAACTACTTGGTATTTCTGAAATGTCAAAGCCTCAACTAACTGCATTCATCGCAACGATTCAGTTGGGCACTGAGGCGGCAGTCCTGATTTATTTTTGGAAAGACATAGTCAGAATCTCCAAGGCTTTTTTTATCGGGCTATTTACCAAGAAACAACAAGAAACCCAACATCGCCAGGACTATAAGTTGGGCTGGTTGATTATCCTGGGTTCGTTGCCGGTGGTAGTGATTGGTTTCCTCTTCAAAGACCTCATCAGAAATGATTTCAGAAGTCTGTGGGTGATTGCTTTCACCTTGATAATTTTTGGTTTGATTCTTGGAGTCGCAGACCGAGTGGGGTCTCGAACCAGATCAATCGACCAGCTGACTACCAAGCATGGAATCCTTTTTGGACTTGGGCAGGCCCTCGCCGTTATCCCTGGAGTATCTAGATCAGGGGGAACTATCTCAGTTGGTTTGTTGCTGGGCTACAGTCGCCAAGCAGCGGCCAGATACAGTTTCCTTTTGGCAATCCCTGCCGTTATCGCAAGTGGATTATTTGAATTTTTTAGTAGCTACTCGCAACTTGACGAAACAATGATTCTGGCCACAGTGGTTGCAACTTTGGCTTCATTTGCCATTGGTTTCTCGGTGATTGTGGTCTTACTGAAGTATCTCGCCCGCGGTTCATTTTTACCGTTTGTAATTTGGCGGGTAGGCGTTGGTGTGGCACTGATTATTTTGCTAAGCACAAATCAGCTTGTGGCCTGATCTCCATCGGTGTTCTCGGCATCTTCTGTTTCTTTGAGGAACTTCTCAAACTCCATCGCTAGTGCATCACCACTGGCAGCAGGGGATTCTGCTTCGTCACGATTCTTTTCAAGTTGAGCGATGTATCCTGCCATGTCTTCATCACCTTCGGCAACCTCGTCAATGCCGCGTTCCCAAGTGAAGGCTTCGTCGGCGAGCGTTCCATGCTCAAACTGGATTCCTAAGTATTTCTCAATCTCAATCAAGAGAGCCAGGGTAGCTTTTGGTGAAGGAGTATTGTGTACGTAGTGCGGAACGGATGCCCAAAGGGCAAGACTCGGAATTCCCGCTTTCTCTAAGGCAATGCCAAGGACACTTAAGATTCCAACCGGACCTTCGTAGAAACTTTTTTCAATTGCTAACGAAGTTCTTACCGCTTCATTTTGGCTCGTGGCCATAACACCGATGGGTCTGGTGTGCGGAACATCAGCGAGCATCGCGCCTAGAAATATGACCGTATCTATTTCGCGATCCTCAATCATTTCCATCACCTCGGCTGCAAAAGATTGCCAGCGCCTCGATGGCTCAACTCCCAACAAAACGTGAATCCGACCAAGGTCCGCTGAACTTGCAGCAATCTCTACTCCTGGAGAGCAGAAATCAGTGCTTGGCCAAGTTATCTGGCGATTGCCATCGGAATCGTTTGAAACAGTTGGCCTGGTGAATTGGAAGTCGTAGTAATCCTCGGGATCGACCGTAGCCACAACGTCAGCATTCAGACGCTCGCAGATGAACTTGGCAGCCGAACTAGCTGACTCGGCAGCGTCATTCCAGCCCTCAAAGGCCGCAATTAGGGTGCGTCCGGCAAATAGATTCACGTTTTCCTTGGTTTTAGAACATTTCTAATGGTTAAAACACTAGGGCAAACTACCAAGGGTAAAATCGAGTCATTATGTTTGGAAAGAAATTGCCTGCTGCGGTCCTTTGGGACATGGATGGCACGCTGGTGGATTCTGAGCACTATTGGCTAGCTAGCGAGCAGGACCTGGC
>JBFYON010000008.1:0-8234 GCA_041303755.1 Micrococcales bacterium
CCCCTTAAATAACGATGCCGACCTGGTGGCCGGCATCGTAAAGCAAATCTGGGAGTTAGAAAGAGATTTAGCGAGCGAGTAGCTTCTGTGATTCGTCGTGCCAAGATACGGCGATTGGTTCTAGCTTTGAGCGTTTCTCGTTTCCGTGGTGAGAGCAGAACATCAACTCTCCGCTGGTCAATGCAACGCGAATATATGCTTGCGCTCCACATACGTCACAACGGTCTGCTGCGTTCATCTCGCGGGCCTCGACGGCCTCTTGCTCGATTTCAACAGAATCATCAATAGGTTGCATTTAGTGCCTTTCTTCCTGACAATCTCAACACACAAACCTGTCAAAAAGTCCCAATCGGGGACGTATTTCGCTAACTGCGAAGTCGGTGGGTATAAACCGTTGACCGTGTCAAAGGACCGGATAAGCCTTTAGCCGGTTAGCATTTTCAGGTGTCCAGCAATGATTACTCAGCCCGCCATCTATCCGTCCTAGAGGGACTGGAAGCAGTTCGCAAGCGCCCAGGTATGTACATCGGCTCGACTGACAGCCGTGGACTCATGCATTGCCTATGGGAAATCATAGATAACTCAGTTGACGAGGCTCTGGCTGGGCACGGATCAAGGATTGAAGTTACTCTGCACAAGGATGGCAGCGTTGAAGTAACCGACAAAGCCCGAGGAATTCCTGTCGACATTGAACCAAAAACAGGGCTTAGTGGCGTAGAGGTGGTTTTTACTAAGTTGCACGCCGGCGGAAAGTTTGGATCTGGTTCGTACGCTGCTTCCGGTGGTCTGCACGGAGTAGGAGCATCGGTTGTGAATGCCCTCTCACAAAGACTCGACGTTGAAGTAGATCGCGGTGGAAAAACTTACGCAATGTCGTTCCGTCGCGGTGAGCCAGGAATTTTTGACGATAAAAAGGGAATTAAACCAGACAACCCATTTAAGCCATTCGAGGATGGCTCCATCCTTCGTGAAGTTGGCAAAGTCGCCAAAAATGTAACTGGAACAAGAGTTAGATACTGGGTTGATCCACAAATTTTCATAAAAGACGCCGTTTTCGCACTCGAAGAGCTAAACGCAAGAGCACGTCAGACCGCATTCCTTGTCCCAGGGCTTTCACTTGGAATAGACGACGCCAGAGACGGAAAATCCAATAAACAAGAATTTAAGTTTGCTGGTGGAATTATTGAGTACGCAGAGTACTTGGCTCAGGACCCCGCGCTAACTTCAACTTGGCGCCTATCTGGAGCTGGTGCATTCACCGAAACGGTTCCCGTGCTTGACAGCAACGGAAACATGGTTTCAAAAGAGGTTGAACGAAACTGTGAAGTAGACATTGCAGTTCGATGGGGAACCGGTTACGACGCTGAAGTAAAGTCTTATGTCAACATCATCGCTACCCCAAAGGGTGGGACACATATTCAAGGCTTTGAGCAATCTCTATTGAAGACCCTCAGGGCGCAGATTGACTCTAATGCGCGAAAACTTAAGGTCGGCAACGACAAAGTTGAAAAAGAAGATGTGTTGGCTGGCCTAACTGCTGTTGTTACGGTGCGTTTGGCCGAACCTCAATTTGAAGGCCAGACTAAAGAGATTCTTGGTACGCCAGCTGTGAAAAACATCGTGGCAAACGTGGTAGCCAAGTCACTCTCTGCACGATTCTCAAGTTCAAAGCGCGATGATAAGGCTCAATCAGCACTGCTACTTGAAAAAATCGTTGCCGAGATGAAGTCAAGAGTTTCAGCCCGCAGTCACAAAGAGACTCAACGAAGAAAGAATGCACTGGAGAGCAGTTCGCTTCCTACGAAACTGGTTGACTGCAGGACCCAGGAAACATCAGGTTCTGAGCTGTTCATCGTCGAGGGTGATTCCGCGCTTGGTACTGCCAAATTGGCCAGAGACAGTGAGTTCCAGGCTCTGCTTCCTATTCGTGGCAAAATCCTTAATGTTCAAAAGGCTTCGATTTCAGACATGCTTTCAAACGCCGAATGTGCATCGATTATTCAGGTGATTGGTGCCGGCTCTGGCAGAAGTTTTGAACTTGAGTCTGCCCGATACGGAAAAATTATCCTTATGTCGGACGCCGATGTGGATGGCGCTCACATTAGAACTCTTCTTTTGACGCTCTTCTTTAGGTACATGAGGCCTTTGGTCGAAGCTGGCAGGGTTTATGCCGCGGTTCCACCCTTGCACCGCGTAGAAGTCGTCAATGCTGGCAGTAAGGCGAATGAAGTTATTTACACCTACTCACAAAGTGAGCTCGAGGAACTCTTAAAGAAATTAGAAAAAACTGGAAAGCGGTACAAAGAGCCGATTCAGCGATACAAGGGCTTGGGAGAGATGGACGCAGACCAATTGGCTGAGACCACGATGGATAAGAGCGCTAGAAGCCTTAGGCGGGTACGCGTAGAAGATGCTGCAGCGGCAGAGACAGTTTTTGAACTTCTTATGGGCAACGAAGTAGCTCCAAGAAGAGATTTCATTATCGACTCAGCAGATGGCTTTGAGCGCGAACGAATTGACGCTTAGTTCTTCTAACTAAGTTTGTGGCCAATCGAGCCGATCATGCCCGATACCTTGGATCCAGATGAATCGCGCTTTCCCATTTCGGTTGGCAGTTCAGCCGGTTTGCCATCTGCAGACAAAGCGATTGGTTCAGCTGGGCCAGCCCAGGCGAAGTAAAGCTGATCTTCGCCACGGATGAATTTGTGAGCTCTTACTCCACCAGTTGCCCTTCCTTTGGCGGGGATCTCGCTAAGCAAAGTCACTTTCACGCTGCCAGCGTCTGTGCCGGCTAGCGAACCTGAACTGTTTGCTGCGGTGACAACCACGTTCTCCATGCCTGACTTGGCAACTGAAAAACAAATGGCATTAGAACCGTTGGCCAAGTTGATGCCTGCCACGCCGGCTGCACCGCGTCCCTGTGGGCGAACTGTTTTTGCTGCAAACCTGAGTAATTGTGCGTCATTGGTTGCGAATACGAATTCGTCTTCATCTGTGGCTAGGTCAGCGCCAATAAGTTTGTCGCCAGATTTGAGAGAAATTATTTCAAACTCAGCCTTTGGAGCAAAGTCAGCTGAGACGCGCTTCACAATTCCTTGCGCGGTTCCCATGGCTATGGCTGTTTCATCTGTCAATTCAAAAACATTAAGAACCTTTTCAGATTTTGGTAAACCTAAGAAAGAACTCGCGGAAACCATTGAGCTCAGGTCAAAAACGTCGTTCAGAGCAGGAACATCCCCAACATGTATCCGGTGCATCACGCCGGTAGATGTGACAAAACCAAGATCCGAACGAGTGGTAGTTGCAATAACTGACTTGATTGCATCATGCTTCTTGCGTTTTGCAGGCGGCGCGGCCGTAGTGTCCCAGACGCTGGTCTTTCCAACCATTCCTGAAGCGGTAAATACAATCACACAAGGAGTATCGGCAAGTTCAGCATTAATTGATGCAGCTTTCGCCGTCGTAATTGGCTTGGCTTCTTCGAAGTTGTTGACCAGAGTTGTGCGTCGGTCGTCGCCGTATTTATCGGCTACGGCCTTCAGTTCCTGAGACACTAAATCGCGAAGCGCAGAGTCTGATCCAAGGATTTTCTTGAGAGCTTTTATCTCTTCAAGTAGGGATGCCTTTTCAGTTTCTAGCTCTATCTTCGAGAATTTGGTCAGCCTTCGAAGACGAAGCTCCAAGATGTACTCAGCTTGAATCTCAGAGAGGTCGAATACTTTCATCAACTTGACCCGGGCTTGGTCTACTTCGTCGCTAGCGCGGATAACTTGAATGACTTCATCGATAGAAAGGATTGCAATCAGAAGTCCCTCTACAAGGTGTAGGCGAGCTTGCTTCTTGCCCAATCTGTTCTCGCTGCGGCGCCTTGTCACGATAATTCGGTGAGCAAGGTAAACGCCAAGCATGTCCTTCAGTCCAAGTGTTTGTGGACGCCCGTCAACCAGAGCAACGTTATTGATTCCGAAACTGTCCTCCATGGGAGTGAATCGATAAAGCAAGTCGAGGACCGTTTGAGGATCAAAGCCCGTCTTCAACTCAATAACCAGTCGCAACCCATTGGTCCGGTCTGTTAAGTCAGTGACATCAGCAATCCCTTGCAATTTTTTACTGTTGACGCCATCTTTAATTTTTTCAATTACTTTTTCTGGGCCAACTAGATAGGGCAGCTCAGTGACAACAATCCCCAGTTTCCTCGGAGAAACGCTTTCAACCGATACTCGAGCGCGAGTTTTGAACGTGCCTCTGCCGGTGTCATAAGCTTCGATGACACCATCAAGGCCCATAATTATTCCGCCGTTGGGTAGATCAGGCCCAGGCACAAATTTCATAAGTTGCTTAGTTGTTGCATCCGGGTTACCGAGTAAAAATATTGCGCCGTTGATTACCTCGCGCAAGTTATGAGGTGGCATATTGGTGGCCATACCAACTGCGATACCAGAAGACCCATTCACCAACAGATTTGGAAAAGCTGCTGGCAAGACCTCTGGCTCAGTAAGTTGCGCATCGTAGTTGGGCTTAAAGTCAACGACGTCCTCATCAAGGCCCTCGTTCATAAGCATTGAGGCCATAGAGAGTTTGGCTTCTGTGTACCTAGCCGCAGCCGGACCGTCGTCTAGACTTCCAAAATTGCCATGGCCATCTATCAGTGGAACTCTCAGTGAAAATGGTTGCGCCATGCGAACGAGGGCATCGTAGATGGCACTGTCTCCATGCGGATGAAGCTTTCCCATAACTTCGCCAACGACTCGCGCAGACTTAACATGACCCTTGTCAGGGCGCAGACCCATGTCGCCCATCTGATAAACGATGCGTCGGTGGACTGGCTTTAGGCCGTCACGCGCATCAGGCAGGGCTCGAGCATAAATAACAGAGTATGAATATTCAAGAAATGAGTCCTGCATCTCTTTCGACAAATCAATGTCGATAATGCGTTCTTCGCTGTTGTTTTCCTTGCTCATTTACTTTCTCAGTCTCTAAACCCTTGTCTAATTCTGGCTGTGGCAGACTATCCCTATGATGCTACCCGCGCTGCCAAAATCCCTAGGGAGGTTATCAGATGTGTTCATATCTTCCTTGGGTGCAATCACCGGTAAGCACAATCGATTAGCTCTTCCTTCAGCCAAGAGCGTCTGCGTGATTATGGTTGATGGCTTGGGTTCAGTAAATCTGCGCAACCGTGCTGGCCACGCTCCGCAGCTGATGAGTTTTCTGGAACGAGACGGATCTATTCAGGTTGGTTTTCCTAGCACCACCGCCACGAGCCTTAGCGGTTTTGCGACTGGTGAACGAGCCGGTCAGCACGGGATGATTGGTTATCAAATTTATGATCGTTCAAGGTCTCAACTCGTTAATCTTCTAACCGGAATCACCGATAAAACCCAAGCTTCGCATTGGCAAAAATCTAGAACAGTGGCAGAAATTGCAGAAGAACAATCTGTGGACTGTGTTTTCGTCGGTCCGGCAGAATACGAGAATTCGGGCTTTACTATGGCAACGATGCCAACCGCAAAGTACGTTCCAGCAAAAACCATCCCGGAGCGTTTTGAAGCGGCCCTAAAAATACTTGAATCAAAAAAGCGTTCTCTTATCTATCTATATATTCCAGAACTCGACATGAAGGCGCACCAATTTGGATCAGGCTCTCTTGAGTGGGTTGAAAAACTTGAGGAGCTGGAATCAGCCGTTTCAAAATTCAACACAAGATTGCCGGAGCGGACGGCGGCTCTTCTTACTGCTGATCACGGGATTATTGACGTGGATCAAAGAAATCACATCTACTTGGATGAGTTTGATTTACCTGGCTTGACTTCTGTTGGCGGGGATCCACGCGTTCTTTATCTCTATTTTGATTCCGCTGTCCAAGCTTCCTTTGTCATCGAACTTCAGCAGAAACTGGGCAGTAGGGTCCTGGTGGCGACTAAGGCGCAAATAATAGATGCTGGTTGGTTTGGCAAGGTTGAGGATTACTCCAGCAATAGAATGCCAGATGTTTTTCTGATATCAATTTCCGATGTTGCGCTTTACCATCGCCTTTTTGCAAAATCAAAATCTCTCAAAATGGTCGGTCAACACGGATCCATATCGAGTCAAGAACTCACTGTTCCGCTTTTGAGATTTGGTGTTTTTAATACAAAAAGCTAAATCTAGTCCTCTGCTTTAGTTCCAAAAACTATTTCATCCCAACTTGGCATCGCTGCGCGACCCTTCTTTGGAGTTGCAGAAGGCTCTTTCTCTTGGGTGTCAGAATCGGCAATGCTTTGCGTGGCAGGTTCAGCTTCAGGCACCTGGATGTCAACTATTCGGATTTGAGAAGTTTCAGGGTGCGACTCTAGTTCAGTCACTTCTCGCTCGGTTCGCTTCCTCCGCAGCGCTTCAAGCAAGTCAGCGGTAGCACTGAGGGGAACCTCTTCTGCAGCGCTATCAAAATCTTTCAAGTCATCAGCTTCAATTTCTAAATTTTCGACTGGTTTAAGAAATGCTGCCGGGGTAGAAGGCTGCGGTCTATCTTCTTCAAATGTTCTCGCAATTGGTGTTTCAAATGCCATCCCGCGTCCGATTGGAATTACTTCATCAAAAATCTGTGTTTCTTGAGAATCTGTGCTTGCACTCTGCTGAGGGTCCATCGGCTCCGAAGCCTCGGTGAGACCAACGTTCCTTAGTTTTGGAATCGGGGTATTAGAGATGGTTTCTTGACTCGAAAGCGTCACTGCTGTTTCACTCTCTGGTGACAGCGTGAGACGGCGAGGATCAAATGACCAGGTTGCAGAGCCTTCAGCCCCATTCAACGTGTAGTTGGCAATTATGTGCCAACTATTTACGTCAATTTTCTTGGCGAGCCAACTGATTGCGGTCGCGCCGCTTGTAATCAAACGGCCTCCGATAATTTCACCAAATTCAATTTGAGTCGAGTCGTTGTATCTGTCGCCGGCAATCGTAAGCCGAACGCTTAGGGCAGAGGAGACTACGTGCTCAAGTTCGGCAATTACTGGTGCGGCAAATTTTTCAATGAACTCAAAACTTGCACCTGACTGGACCATTAGAGCTTCAATTGAAGCACCGTTTCTAATTTCCTCTTGAATTGCCCGTGGAGTAATAGAAATTTCGTCAAGGGCAAGTCTTGGCTCGCGCTTTATAGACGAGCGGATTGTCTCGTCTATGAGGAGCCGATACTTCTGTCCGTCTTGGGCTTCAAGCACCAAAAAGTCTCCGTCTGTCTCAAACAGTCGAATGTCGTCCATTTATGCCTCCTAGGTCAAGAGTTTGCCACTTGATGCTCGCATTTCCGCACTTATCTTTGGGTGTGCCGTGGCGTGAAGGATGCAATTTTCTGCGTATACTCGGCGTTGCTGGTTTGCTATTGAACCGATAAAACTGCAAACTATGCACAAGTAAGCAAAGAAATGAGGGGATGCCAAGTGGCAACCGACTACGACGCACCTAGAAAGAACGACGACGATAACGAGTCGATCGAGGCTATCAAGGAGCGCATTCCTGACAAGCTTTCTGGTGTTGTCGATGTAGATGAGGAGCACGGCGAGGGCTTTGCTATTCCGGATGTGGTTTCAGAAGATCTTGATGTGCTTGTGCTCCCGCCACAGGATGACGAATTCACCTGCTCAGAGTGCTTCATTGTGAAACACCACTCGCTGCTTTCCGCGCGTAAGGGTAAACACGGAAAAATCTGCGTGGAGTGCGATAGTTAAATCAACTTTTCCGGCCTGAAGTCTTTTTCTTGGCTTGGGTGAGAAGTGCAACAATTAGATCTGGTTTTCTTGTCGAGAAAAGCCAGTAGGGGGTTGGATCTTTAGGGTCCTTCAGTTGAAGCCTAATAAGTCCGGAAACCGATGCCTGCAACGAAAGATAAGCCCTGGCGTCTAGATCTGTGCCTCTTGCAGCAAATTGGGCGGATTTCTGGATTATTTCAGCTGAACCCAGCAGCGTTAGGGGAATTCTCGCGCGACCTACACGAAGCTCTGTCTTGGTAATAAGTATCTTTGGCGAAGAAAAAATCATTACGCCGACCAATAAAAACGACCCAAAAATGCCAAATACTGTGCCTAGGACGGCATTAAACGGTGCCAGGGTTAGCCAAAGGGTTGGATAGACAATGAAAACCGGCAGAAAACTGCTCCATTTTGGGTAAACCCGCTCCTGGTATTCAACATCCTGGCCTGCCACTTTACTCATGTAATTAGATTACGCTCTTACCGTGAATAAGAATGTGCCAGTTT
>JBFYON010000009.1:0-15886 GCA_041303755.1 Micrococcales bacterium
AAATGAAAAATGGCCCCCAGATGGGGGCCATTTTCTTGTCGTGCCGAAGGCGGGACTTGAACCCGCACTCCTTTCGGAAAAGCATTTTGAGTGCTCCGCGTCTGCCATTTCGCCACTTCGGCCAGCGCAACAATCTTAGCCGAACTCCTGTTTGTTCCTAAATCCGGATCAATCGAATACAGTTGTGCCATGGCAGAAGCAACTAGGCAACGTACAGTCATTGTGGCTGAGGACGAGTCGTTGATTCGTATGGACATTGTCGAGACGTTGCGTGAAAACGGCTTCAACGTTATTGGCGAAGCGGGAGACGGTGAGCAGGCAATTTCGCTGGTTCGTGAGCTAAACCCGGATCTTTTGGTTATGGACATCAAGATGCCAATTCTGGATGGTATTACTGCAGCTGAAAAACTTGCCGACTCAAAGGTTCCGATTGTTTTACTAACGGCCTTCAGCCAAAAAGAGCTCGTCGATAGAGCTAGTGAAGCGGGAGCTATGGCTTACGTAGTCAAGCCCTTCACTCCAAATGATTTGTTGCCAGCAATTGAGATTGCACTCAGCAGGCATTCCCAATTGACTGCACTCGAAGCCGAGATATCGGATTTGAATGAAAGATTTGAAACCCGGAAATTAATCGATCGGGCTAAGGGATTACTCAACGAGAAGATGAACTTGAGTGAGCCTGAAGCTTTCCGCTGGATACAGAAGGCGAGCATGGATAGAAGATTGACCATGCAGGAGGTCGCCATCACAGTCATCGACCAACTGGGCGCTACTAAGTCTGAAAAACCTTCGGACAAGCCGGCTAAGGCCGACTCGGAATAATTAGCTTTTCTTTTCCTTGAGGTAGTTAGTTATCCGAACTGTCGAAAGCCTGCGACCTTGGTCGTCAGAGATAACTATTTCGTGAGTGGTAAGAGAATTTCCAAGATTCAAAGCCTTACAAACCGCGGTTACTAAACCGGTGGTTGCTGATCTGCTGTGGCTGGCGTTCACTTCAATGCCAACGGCAACCTTGTTGGGATGTGCCCAAACATTTGCGGCAAAGCTGCCCAGGCTCTCTGCCAAAACCACATGAGCGCCACCATGCAGAACGCCAAGTGGTTGTGTGTTTCCTTCGACAGGCATCGTAGCTACTGCGCTCTCAGCACTTAGTTCAAGCAATTCAATGCCCATTTTCTCTGCCAATGGCCCAAGTCCGCGAAGTTCCACTAATTCGGCCGCGGCCTGGCTTAGTTTGGGTGAAGACATCCAAGCTCCTAAAAACATCTTTGGAGGCAGTTAGGCTTGCCTCATGAACGCTAGTCCAAAGCCTACCCTCCTGTTGATTGATGGGCATTCTTTGGCTTTCCGAGCCTTTTATGCTCTGAATCCAGACAACTTCAAGACCTCTGATGGGCAGCACACAAATGCGGTCCACGGATTCATCTCAATGCTCCTGAACATCCTTCAGGCAGAGAAACCTTCTCACCTAGCTGTGGCGTTTGATCTTTCGAGAAATTCATTTCGCACTGAAGAGTATCCCGAATACAAGGGAACTCGAGGGGAGACCCCGCCTGAATTCATAGGCCAGACTGAGTTGTTGCAGGAAGCACTAGCTGCGATGAATATAAAGACAATCACGCGAGTCAATTATGAAGCCGACGATGTTTTGGCAAGCCTCGCGGATCAAAGTGCAGCCAAGGGATTCAAAGTCTTTGTGGTTTCTGGAGATCGTGACACGTTTCAATTGATATCAGATGACACGACAATTCTTTATCCAGTCAAGGGTGTGATGAACCTGGCGCGAATGGATGACGCAGCTGTTTTAGAGAAATATGGAATCCACGCTAAGCAGTACCCGGACTTAGCAGCATTGGTGGGTGAAACATCCGATAACCTCCCTGGCATTCCTGGTGTTGGTCCAAAGACCGCTGCAAAGTGGCTGCAGCAGCACGGTGATCTTGAAACAGTCTTGGCGGAGGCAGCTAACGTATCTGGCAAGGTCGGCGAGAGCCTGCGCGAGCATAGAGATCTTGCAGTGAGAAATCGAAGACTTAATCATCTAGTCAGAGACCTTGATTTTGATTTTGACCAAGCTGACTTGGAACTAATCGGAGTAAATGAAACCGCAGTCCGCGAGGTTTTTGCGAAACTCCAGTTCAAGACGCTGACAGAGAGGGTGCTTCGCCTTCGCGGTTCTCATCCGGGAACTACGCCAACTAAAGACACAGCTGCAGCAGTCTCGGCGTTTGAAGACGCCTTCAAAACTGACACGGTGGCCGAAGTTTTCGAAGAGCTACCGATTCCTGAATCCAAGAAAATCAATAGTAAAGATTTGGTGAAGTGGCTCAAAGATACCAATGGCACTGTTGGCTTAGCACTTGAGATAATTGACAAGAATGTTGTTGGCGTAGGTTTTGCCACAGAGAGTCTTCGCAGATACTGGGTTCCTTCCGGAAGAGATGAAGTTGCATCCATCTTGGAACCGTGGCTGAGCGATTCAGCAAAGATTAAGGCGCTGCACGGAGCGAAAGACATCTGCAAAACCTTGTTTGATCTTGAGCTCAAGTTTGGTGGTCTAGATTACGACACACTCCTATTGAGTTATCTTCTCAATCCTGTTCGTAAAGATTTCACTCTCGACGAGCTTGCTCTCGAATACTTGGGAACTGTCATCAAGCGAGGTGACCCAAATCAACTCGTTGCAGAAGACAGTACCGATGCGTCACTGGACGCATGGATAACTATATCTTTAGCCCCAAAACTCTACGCTCAGGTGCAGTCGCAAGAACAACTCAAGGTCTACTCAGAGGTTGAACTACCTACAAACTCATCACTCGCTCGTATGGAGCACTACGGAATAACCGTTGATGAAAAGAAGCTCAATGCGCTTTTCGAGAGACTTTCTCTAGAGGTTTCTACTATTGCCAAGAGTGCTTACGAAATTATCGGTCATGAAATCAATTTAGCTTCGCCGAAGCAACTGCAGACTGTTTTATTTGATGAACTTGGAATGACCGGTACAAAGCAACTTAAGACGGGTTTCTCGACTAATGCCGCAGCATTGACAGAACTCTTTGAACAAACTGAGCACCCCTTTTTAGCGAAACTTCTTGAGCACCGTGAAGTCACCAAAATCCGTCAAATCGTAGAGACGATGCTGAAGGCCGTAGGAAAAGATGGAAGAATCCATACAAACTACGTACAGACTGGAACATCCACGGGACGTCTTTCTTCAGAGAATCCCAATTTGCAAAACATTCCGATTCGCAGCGAACGCGGACGAGAGATTAGGGATGCGTTTATCGCGGGCAAAGGATTCGAGACTCTTCTGAGCGCCGACTACTCCCAGATTGAGATGCGCATCATGGCTCACCTCTCCGAAGACGAAGGAATTATCGAAGCATTCAAAACTGGAGAGGACCTACACAGATTCGTTGGCGCTCGTCTGTTTGGAGTGAAGCCACAAGAAGTTACCGGGGCCATGCGCTCAACAGTTAAGGCAATGAGCTACGGCCTTGTGTACGGCCTGAGTGAGTACGGCCTCGCCAAACAGCTCAGAATTTCGAACGCGGAAGCAAAACAGCTTATGGCCGACTATTTTGCGCGATTTGGTGGGGTAAAGAGGTACCTAGCCTCTGTAGTCGATGAGGCCAAAAAGCTGGGGTACACCGCTACTACGTTCGGACGAAGGCGTCCTTTTGAGGATCTGAACAGCAAGATCTTCCAGGTACGCGAGAACGCACGCAGAGCCGCTCTGAATGCTCCAATTCAGGGCACCGCTGCGGACATCATGAAATTGGCCATGAATGCCATCGATCAGAAGATGCAAGAGGCCGGCCTAGCCAGCCGAATGCTGCTTCAGGTTCATGATGAACTCGTGTTTGAGGTCGCTAAGGGGGAGCTAGAGGCCCTCAAAGACCTGGTCACAAAGCAGATGGAGGACGTGGTTCTGCTATCGGTTCCGCTTGAGGTCCAGATTGGTGTGGGCAAGAGCTGGGATCAGGCAGCGCACTAGTTCCCATAACCCGATAGGCTAGAGGAGCGCGTTTTTAGTGCAAATCCCTATCCATCGCTGCGTTGGAATCCACGGAAAATCTGTGAGTTTTGTCGCGGCCCGAGTTATGCCCGTTAAGAGTAAAAACCTATATGACCACCAAAACAACTAAGCAAATCGCTGTAAATGACATCGGTTCTGCAGAAGACTTCCTTGCAGCAGTAGAAGCAACCTTGAAGTTCTTCAACGACGGAGACCTAATTGCCGGTATCGTCGTAAAAATTGACCGCGACGAAGTTCTTCTAGACGTTGGTTACAAAACAGAAGGTGTAATCCCTTCTCGTGAACTTTCAATCCGCCACGACGCAGATCCATCAGAGATCGTTTCAGTAGGCGACACAGTCGAGGCACTTGTTCTTCAGAAAGAAGACAAAGAAGGCCGACTAATTCTTTCAAAGAAGCGTGCACAGTACGAGCGCGCCTGGGGCGACGTCGAGAAGGTTAAAGAAGCCGATGGCACCGTTACCGGTGTTGTTATCGAAGTTGTTAAGGGTGGTCTGATCGTTGACATTGGTCTTCGTGGATTCCTTCCTGCTTCTCTAATCGAGCTTCGTCGCGTCCGCGACCTTGGTCCTTACTTGGGCCAGAAGGTTGAAGCAAAGATTCTTGAGCTAGACAAGAACCGTAACAACGTTGTGCTTTCACGTCGTGCTCTTCTTGAAGAGTCACAGTCTGCGTCACGCAGCACATTCCTAGCAGATCTTGCTAAGGGTCAAATCCGCACCGGTGTTGTTTCATCTATCGTCAACTTTGGTGCGTTCATCGACCTCGGTGGCGTTGACGGTCTGGTACACGTATCAGAGCTTTCTTGGAAGCACATTGAACACGCATCTGAGGTTGTAGAGATTGGTCAGGAAGTCACCGTTGAGGTTCTTGAAGTTGATCAAGAGCGTGAGCGCGTTTCGCTATCGCTAAAGGCAACTCAGGAAGACCCATGGCAAGTATTTGCTCGCACACATGCAATCGGACAGTACGCGCCAGGCAAGGTAACCAAGTTGGTTCCATTCGGTGCATTCGTTCGAGTTGCTGATGGCATTGAAGGTCTTGTTCACATCTCAGAACTATCTTCAAAGCACATCGAGCTGGCAGAGCAGGTAGTAGCTGTAAACCAAGATGTATTCGTGAAGGTTATCGACATCGATCTAGATCGCCGTCGCATCTCACTGTCATTGAAGCAGGCTAATGAAGAGGTAAACCCTGAGGGAACCGAATTCAACCCAGCGCTTTACGGTATGGCTGCGGACTACGACGAGACCGGTACCTACAAGTACCCAGAAGGCTTTGACCCTAAGACCAACGAATGGAAGGCAGGCTTCGAAGAGGCTCGCACCAAGTGGGAAAAGGAATACGCCGAGGCTCACGCTCGTTGGGAAGAGCACAAGAAGCAGGTCAAGATTGCTAACGAAGCGGCCGCAAAGCTGCCAGATGCTCCTGCCACACCAGCCGAGACTCCAGCAGCATCTAGCTCAAGCTACTCAAGCGAATCAAACGATGCAGGCACCTTGGCTGCCGACGAATCACTTGCCGCACTTCGCGACAAACTAAAGAGCGCAGAGTAAACAAGTATCTAAAGAGGGGTCAGCCGAAAGGCTGGCCTCTTTTTTTGTTTAGGCTATTGATATGTATCTAGTCGGGCTCACCGGAGGAATAGCTTCGGGCAAATCAACCGTTGCGGCTGCTTGGTGCGATCTTGGTGGTATCCAAATCGACGCCGATCAATTGGCAAGAGAAGTTGTTGAACCGGGCACCATTGGCCTGTCTAGAATTCAGGAAAAATTTGGTGATGAGGTTATCTCTGACGGCCAGTTGAATCGAGCGGCTCTCGCAGCCCTGATCTTTTCTTCAGAAACAAAGCGCAAGGATCTAGAGGCCATCATTCACCCATTGGTAAAAGAACTCGCGAAAAAGAGAATTAGGTCGCTGCCTGCTGACTCGATTGTTATTTACAACGTGCCACTTTTGGTTGAAGCTGAAGTTGACCTTGATTTCAACAAAGTTGTGACTGTAGAAGCACCGCTGGAGAAACAAATTGAGCGTCTGGTATCGATACGAAAAATGTCGCCCCAGGAAGCCGCTCAGCGAATCGCCTCTCAAGCTAGTCCGGTTGAAAGAGCCAAAGTGGCCGATGTGATTCTCAATTCAAACCAAGAGTTGCCCCTCTTGCTTAAAGATGCCAGACGAGTTTGGCAACAAATAGAGCGAGAGGCCGCAAGTAATGGAAGCAACTAGGTCATTCGCGCCTTTCAAGGTTGTTTCCGAGTTTCAACCTTCGGGGGATCAACCAACGGCAATAGCCGATCTTGCTCAACGTATTAATGCAGGCGAAACAGACGTTGTTTTGCTTGGTGCAACCGGAACCGGTAAGTCTGCAACTACTGCCTGGCTCGTGGAAGCAGTTCAAAGGCCAACCTTGGTTCTGGCACACAACAAAACGCTAGCTGCCCAATTGGTTAATGAATTTCGCGAATTACTTCCAAACAACGCGGTTGAATACTTCGTTAGCTATTACGACTACTACCAGCCAGAAGCGTACGTAGCTCAAACAGATACATTCATTGAAAAAGACTCCTCAATCAACGAGGAGGTTGAACGACTTAGGTATTCGGCAACGACCAGCCTGCTCAGCCGCAGGGATGTAATCGTTGTAAGCACGGTCTCTTGTATCTATGGCCTAGGAGCTCCCGAAGAGTATCTCAACTCTAGAGTCACACTTCAGGTCGGGCAACAGTTAGACCGTGACGACCTAATCCGACAATTAGTGAGCATGCAGTACAGCCGCAATGACTACGAGTTCATTCGTGGAAATTTCAGAGTCAAAGGCGACACGATTGAGATAATTCCCGTAAACGAGGAAATGGCCATTCGAATTGAATTCTTTGGCGACGAGATAGAAGCACTGCACACGCTCTTTCCGCTGACCGGAGAGATAGCTCAAACTATAAACGCTGTGTCTATTTTCCCGGCTTCGCTTTACATGGCTGGGCCAGAGCGCATGGGCAAAGCGATTGAAGGAATTGAAGAGGAACTTGTTTGGCGAGTAAAGGAACTCGAGCAACAGGGCAAGTTGTTGGAAGCGCAACGGCTCAAGATGCGAACCACTTTTGATCTGGAAATGATCAAGGAGATTGGCTTCTGTTCAGGTATTGAGAATTATTCAAGACACATCGATGGTCGTGAGCCAGGCTCAGCGCCGAGCTGTTTACTTGATTATTTCCCAGAAGATTTTCTGACCGTGATCGATGAGTCTCATGCAACGGTTCCTCAGATTGGGGCCATGTACGAGGGTGATTCCAGTAGAAAGCGAACTCTCGTTGAGCACGGCTTTAGATTGCCCTCGGCATTAGACAATCGTCCTCTCAAGTGGGACGAGTTCAAGCAACGAGTCGGCCAAACCGTATATCTTTCAGCCACGCCGGGCAAATACGAAATGGGGTTGGGTGCTGGTGTGGTTGAACAGATCATTAGACCTACTGGACTTGTAGATCCTGAAATTGTTATCAAACCATCTGCCGGCCAGATTGATGACCTCCTAGAGGAGATTAGAGTTCGCGCGAACAAGGACGAACGCGTATTGGTGACCACACTCACAAAGAAAATGGCCGAAGAGCTAACTGAGTTCTTTACTGAGGCTGGAGTGAGGGTTAGATATCTTCACTCAGATGTCGACACACTGCGAAGGGTTGAACTGCTTAGAGAGCTTAGAAGTGGAGTCTTTGATGTGCTGGTTGGAATTAATCTTTTGCGTGAGGGGCTAGACCTTCCGGAAGTATCACTTGTTGCGATTCTGGACGCTGACAAAGAGGGCTTTCTTCGCTCTACGACATCCCTTATTCAAACCATTGGTCGAGCGGCGCGAAACATCAACGGCCAGGTTCACATGTACGCGGATAACTTGACTGATTCAATGAAACGCGCGATTGATGAAACTACGCGGCGTCGTGAAAAGCAGGTTGCCTACAACCTTGAACGTGGTGTGGACCCTCAGCCTCTCAGAAAGAAAATAGCCGACATCACCGATCAAATTCTGCGAGAAGAGCAAGATACCGCTGAACTCTTGGAAAAGGCTGCAAAAAACAAAAAGATACGCGACGGCAAGTCCGTTATTCCGATCCGTGCTCGAAAAGGTATTGCCGGCATGGCTTATAACGAGATTCTGAGCATTGTCGTTGACCTAGACCAACAGATGAAGGCAGCAGCCGAAGAACTCAAATTTGAACTGGCAGGGCGCCTGAGAGACGAAATCTCGGAATTGAAACACGAGTTAAGGCAAATGGAGAAGGCTGGGCACGCTTAGACTTTTAGGGTGCCAAAGCCTCCTAGCCACGCAGACGACAAGCTGATCGTTAAGGGCGCGCGCGTCCACAACCTAAAGAATCTTGACCTTGAGATACCAAGAAATTCAATGGTGGTCTTCACAGGACTTAGTGGCTCCGGCAAATCATCCTTAGCTTTCGACACGATTTTTGCCGAAGGTCAGCGACGCTACGTAGAGTCGCTATCTGCTTATGCCCGACAGTTTTTGGGTCAAGTTGATCGACCTGACGTTGACTTCATTGAAGGACTCAGTCCTGCGGTTTCAATTGATCAAAAGTCAACCAACCGCAACCCAAGGTCAACTGTTGGAACAATCACTGAAATTCATGACTATCTTCGTTTGCTCTGGGCGCGAATCGGCGTGCCTTACTGCGCCGAATGTGGTGAACGAATCGTAAAACAAACTCCCCAACAGATTGTGGATCAAATCCTTGAACTGCCAACTGGCACGAAGTTTATGATCTTGGCTCAATTGGTCGATCAGAAAAAGGGAGCTTTTGAAGAACTCTTCCGTGATCTAAATTCTCAAGGATTCGCCCGAGCAGTAGTTGACGGCGAAATGATTCAGCTCGCTGAGGCAAAGCCGCTTAAAAAGACCTTTAAGCACGACATTGCCGTCGTCGTGGACCGCTTGGTAAATAAGTCGGACATCATCGGCCGTCTCACAGATTCTGTTGAGACCGGACTCAAGCTGGCCGGTGGAAGAATTTTGATTGATTTGGTTGATGAGAAACCAGGGCCAAACAAGGTACGAGTGTTCAGCGAGAAAATGTCTTGCCCAAATGAGCACGCGCTTAGCCTTACAGAGATTGAACCGCGAACATTTTCCTTCAACGCACCATTCGGCGCTTGTCCGACTTGTTCTGGTCTTGGCGTCAAGCAAGCCGTCGATGCTGAGCTCGTCATTGGGGATCCGGATGAAACCATAAACGGTGGCGTCATTCTGCCTTGGTCGACTCAAGGTAAAGGGCTCTTTCACTATTTCTCCCGAATGCTTGAAGGCCTGTCGGCAGATCTCAAGTTCTCGTTAGATAAACCATGGAGCAAGCTCTCACCTGAGGTTCAAGAGGCAGTTCTTTACGGAAATAATTTTGATGTTCAAGTTAAGTGGAAGAACCGCTACGGCCGAGAGATGAAGTACACCACCGGATTTGAAGGCGTACTAAATTACATCGAAAGAAAATATCTTGAATCGGAGAACGATTACGCCCGTGCGAAGTGGTCAGATTTTCTTCGAGAAGTACCTTGCCCGGCCTGTAATGGGCAAAGACTGAAGCCAGAAGTACTTGCAGTCAAGGTAGCCGACAGATCCATTGCCGAAGTTGCCGCAATGAGCCTTGGTGAAACCGTTAAGTTCTTTAAGGACATCTCCCTCGACAAACGTGATGTGAAAATTGCCGCCCAAGTATTACGCGAGATTAAGGGCCGACTTGAGTTCCTAATGGCTGTGGGTCTTGATTACCTGAGTCTTGAACGGTCAGCTGGAAGCCTTTCCGGTGGCGAGGCGCAGCGCATCAGATTGGCAACGCAAATAGGAAGCGGCTTGACCGGCGTTCTATATGTTTTGGATGAGCCAAGTATTGGTCTTCATCAGCGCGATAACCGAAAACTAATTGAAACTTTGTTAAAACTTCGCGACCTAGGGAACACCTTGATTGTTGTTGAGCACGACGAGGACACAATCAAGACATCTGACTGGGTAGTAGACATTGGCCCCGGAGCGGGCGTGCACGGTGGTGAAGTTGTTCACAGCGGAACATATAAAGATCTGCTCAAGAATCAAAAGTCAATTACCGGAGCATTCATGTCCGGCAGAGAGAGCATTGCCACACCAACCAATCGAAGAAAGATTGATCCAGCTCGCAAAATTAGAGTCGTTGGCGCTAAAGAGAACAATCTTAGAAATGTTGATGTCGAGTTTCCACTAGGAACATTCACGGCCGTTACGGGTGTAAGTGGTTCAGGTAAATCGTCACTGGTAAACGACGTACTTTACGAAGTACTGGCAAACAAACTAAACGGAGCCAAAGGCGTAGCCGGAAAGCACACCCGGATTGAAGGACTTGAGCTTTTAGACAAAGTTGTGCACGTGGATCAGAATCCAATCGGAAGAACCCCGCGTAGTAACCCGGCAACCTACACCGGCGTATTTGATCACATTCGCAAGTTATTTGCCGAAACTCAAGAATCCAAGGCTAGGGGTTACCAGCAAGGACGCTTTTCCTTCAACGTCAAAGGCGGAAGATGTGAGGCTTGCTCGGGCGACGGAACCCTAAGAATTGAAATGAACTTCTTACCGGATGTTTATGTTGCGTGCGAGGTTTGCCACGGCAACCGATACAACCGTGAAACCCTCCAGGTGAAGTACAAAGGCAAGAACATTGCCGAAGTGCTTGAAATGCCCATCGCTGAGGCGGCTGAGTTTTTCGCGGCAATAACTTCCATCGCTAGATATTTAGAGACTTTGGTTGAGGTTGGGCTTGGCTATGTTCGTTTGGGTCAAAGTGCGACGACACTTTCTGGCGGCGAGGCACAACGCGTGAAACTTGCCACCGAGCTGCAGCGTCGCTCCAACGGCAGAACCATCTATGTTCTTGACGAGCCAACGACTGGTCTACATTTCGAGGACGTTCGAAAACTATTGCTGGTTTTGAACAGTCTGGTTGAGAAGGGCAACACCGTTTTGGTGATTGAACACAATCTAGATGTAATCAAGTGCGCGGACTGGATAGTTGACATGGGACCAGAGGGTGGTTCTCGTGGTGGCGAGGTTATTGCAATTGGTACACCAGAGCAGGTTGCCAAGAACACAAAGAGCTTCACGGGTGGCTTCCTTAAGGAAATGCTGGGCTAATGGCCAATGAGCTCCCTTTCCGCCCAAAAACGGGGGAGATTCCAACTGAGCCCGGGGTCTACCGGTGGTTGGATTCAAATGGAAGGGTGCTTTACGTAGGTAAGGCGAAAAATCTTAGGGCACGACTGAGTAATTATTTCGGCCCGCTAGATTCACTTCATGAGCGCACGCGCAGAATGGTAACCGCTGCTGCTGATGTGCAGTGGACAATCGTAAACAGCGAGTATGAAGCTTTACAGCTTGAATTCACGTGGATTAAGGAATTTGATCCACCGTTCAACGTTCGCTTCAAAGATGACAAGTCGTATCCGTATCTTGCAGTATCAGTTGGTGAATCAATCCCTAGAGCCTTCATCACCAGAAATCGTGAACTAAAGGGAGTCAAGTATTTTGGCCCATATACCCAGGCTTGGGCAGTGCGTGAGACGTTAGATACTCTGCTCAAGGTTTATCCCGTCAGGTCTTGCACAAAGGGTGTTTATCAGAGAGCTCAATCTAGTAATCGCGCTTGTCTGTTGGGGGACATTGGAAAATGTGCAGCCCCTTGCGTTGGCAGAGTAGACGCCACGGAGCATAAGAAGATTGCAAAACAGTTTATAGATTTCATGTCCGGCGGAGATCTGAAGCACGTGGAAGAGCTTCGGCAAAAGATGAACAATGCTTCTCAACTTCAGCAGTACGAACTAGCTGCTCAATATCGTGACGACGTTGATGCACTAGAAGCCGTTCTCGAGAAGAGTGCCGTCGTTTTCAGTGATCAAACCGATGCTGATTTGTTTGGTATAGCTGATGACGAATTGGCCGCTGCAGTTTCAATGTTCATCGTGCGCGGCGGAAGAATTAGGGGCGTTCGAGGGTGGGTGATTGATAAGGAACTGGAGCGAGATCTACCAGAGCTGGTTGAGTATGTTTTGCAGAATATTTATGCACCTACTGATGGAGCGGAGCCGCAAGAAATACCTCGCGAGGTGATTATTCCCATCGATCCAGCAGATAAAAAGGAAGTTACTCTTTGGCTATCAAGTATTAGAGGAAGCAAAGTTGACCTACATGTTGCCCAGCGTGGGGACAAAGCTGCTCTAGCCAAAACAGCACTAACCAATGCCAAGCATTCTCTGATGCTTTACAAGACTCGAAGAAGTGCCGACTTTACAGCACGGGCTGATGCCCTCGCCGGGATTCAAAAAGCTTTGAATCTTGAATCTGCACCATTACGCATTGAATGCTTTGACGTCTCGCATTTGAGTGGCACGAACGTAGTTGCATCAATGGTTGTATTTGAGGATGGTTTGCCTAAGAAGGATCACTATCGCCGGTTCTCCATCGAAGAAACCCAAGACGACACCGATTCAATTTATCAAGTGATGACCCGTCGACTTAAATATCTAAAGGAGCCAGAGAACGTGCTCCAGGTTGATTCAGAACAAGAGAGTCCAATCCAAGACGGCTCGCCCAATAAGTTTGCCTATAGACCCTCGCTGCTCATCGTTGACGGTGGCTTGCCACAGGTCAACGCGGCTCAACGTGCCATTAATGAAAGCGGTGTGTCAGGTCTGACGGTCATCGGATTGGCGAAGCGGCTAGAAGAAGTCTGGCGCCCCAAGCAGGATTTCCCGGTTATCTTGCCACGAGCTACGGACGAACTATTTTTGCTACAGCGAATTCGCGATGAGGCCCACCGCTTTGCGATTACCTATCAGCGGCAAAAACGTTCATCCAGTATCGCTAGTTCATTGGCAGACATTCCAGGGCTAGGCGAGAAGCGCGTAAATGCACTTCTCAAGCATTTTGGAAGTGCCAAACGACTCAAACTAGCCTCAGCCGATGAGATAGCTCAGGTGGCCGGAATTGGTCCAGTTTTAGCCTTGCAAATCCAGGAGAGCCTGGTTTCCTAAAAGGGCATCTTCGGCGTGTCGGAAAGGGCTAGACTTCTAGCATTCCGCGTCACAGCGGGCAACACGCCGATACGGTTGGGGGATTCATGGCCGGAGACAGAAAACACGAGCTCTTGCTCGTGACTGGCATGTCTGGCGCGGGCAGATCTACCGTAGGCAATGCCCTTGAAGACCTTGGTTGGTACGTAGTAGACAATTTGCCACCGCAAATGTTGGATCCAATTGCGGACCTTTTCAGCCTTGCAAAGACTCCACTGCCTCGCTTGGCCGTTGTGATAGATGTTCGCGGTGGTGAATTCTTTAGCGAATTGAATGAGCACCTTGTTTCGCTCAGATCTAGAAACATTAATCTACGCGTGTTATTTCTAGAAGCCACAGATCAGGCTTTGGTTAAGCGATTTGAATCAGTTCGCAGACCACACCCGCTGCAGGGCAATGGAACCATCCTTGACGGCATCGCTGAAGAACGAGTTCGAATGCTAAGTCTTCGCGAATCTGCCGATGTGATTATCGACACAAGTGACTTGAACGTGCATCAACTCTCTAACAAGATTTCTGATGGTTTCTCACTGGAGCAGACGAGCAAACTACACATCACAGTAATGTCTTTTGGCTTCAAGTACGGATTGCCATCTGATGCCGATTTAGTAGCGGACATGCGCTTCTTGCCTAATCCTTTTTGGCAGGAATCACTTCGGCCATTTACCGGTGAAGACGAGCAGGTCAGCGATTTTGTATTAGGGCAAGAAGGAGCTCAAGAATTCATTGCTAGTTACCTTGCTGCCCTGAAGCCGGTACTAAGGGGTTATGTCAATGAAAACAAGAGATACGCAACTATCGCCATCGGTTGTACCGGGGGCAAACACCGATCTGTAGCGGTGTCAAGATTTATTGCTGCAGAACTAGCAAAGCTAGAAGACGTGGCAATTAGTACTAAACATCGTGACTTGGGTAAGGAATAAAGAATGGCGTTAACAGCAGATCTCAAAGATGAGTTGGCTCGAATAGAAATCAACAAGAACGCAGTTCGGATTGCTGAACTCTCTACAATTCTTCGCTTTAGTGGCGGCCTTCATCTAATCTCGGGAAAAGTTGCGGTAGAAGTTGAACTTGATACTGCTCAGTTGGCAAGAAGGGTCCGCAAAGACCTTGCAGAGCTTTTTGGAATAGAAAGCGAACTAGCGGTGATCTCTGCCAGCGGCATTCGAAAAAGCAGCCGCTATCAAATCCGCGTGGTCAAACAGGGTGATGTACTTGCACGCCAAACCGGCTTACTTGATTCTCGCGGCAGGCCGGTTAGGGGGCTACCTGCGAGCCTTGTTTCCGGTTCCATTCCGGAGGCTCAGGCTGTTTGGCGCGGAGCATTCCTTGCCCATGGTTCACTTACTGATCCGGGAAGATCTGCGGCCCTCGAAGTTACCGCTCCCGGAAATGAGGCCGCAATGGCTTTAGTTGGAGTAGCTCGAAGATTGGGCGTCACAGCAAAAGCTCGTGAAGTCAGAGGGGTTTACCGTGTGGTGGTTCGCGAGGGCGAGGCAATTGCAACCATGCTTACCCAAATGGGCGCGCATACCCAAGTACTTCGTTGGGAAGAGATGCGGTTACGCCGAGAGGTGCGCGCGACGGCTAACCGCTTAGCAAACTTCGACGATGCCAATCTACGCAGATCAGCGCAGGCCGCAGTAGCGGCTGGGGCCAGGGTAGAACGTGCACTTGAGATTCTTGGACCCGATATTCCTGAACATCTTCTTTACGCAGGTCAGCTGCGGCTCAAGCACAAGCAAGCGAGTCTCGATGAACTTGGTCACTTGGCCGAACCGGCAATGACGAAAGATGCCATTGCTGGCCGAATTAGACGCTTACTAGCCATGGCAGATAAGCGGGCCGAAGAGCTTGGAATTCCAGCTACAGATGCTTTCCTGCCGGATGACCTAGATGAATAGCATCGAACAGGCATAAATAGCCATTCAGCAGAGTTAGTCTTTTCACAACCCCAAAAAGGAGCAAACCATGAGCAAGTACACCCTCCCAGAGCTTTCCTACGACTACGCGGCCCTAGAGCCAAGCATTTCGGCCCGGATTATGGAACTACACCACTCCAAGCACCACGCTGCCTACGTGGCCGGCATAAATGGCGCACTTGACCAGCTTGAAGAAGCTCGTGCTAAGAACGATTTCACCTGGATAAACAAGCTACAGAAGGATTTGGCTTTCCACCTTGGTGGCCACGTAAACCACTCAATTTTCTGGAAGAACTTGGCGCCAGCCAACAGTGACCGACCTCAGGGAGACCTTGCGGCTGCCATCAATGAGTACTTTGGCTCATTTGAAGCCTTCCAGGCTCATTTCAACGCCGCTGCCATGGGTATTCAAGGCTCAGGATGGGCATTCCTTGCTTGGGACGTACTTGGCAAGCGCCTAGTTATTGAGCAACTCTATGACCAGCAGGGCAACGTGGTTCCGGCCAGCGTGCCGCTTTTGATGTTGGACATGTGGGAGCATGCGTTTTACCTTGACTACCAGAATGTAAAGGGAGACTACGTAAAGGCTTTCTGGAACATCATTAACTGGGCTGACATTCAGGCCCGTTTCGAAGCCGCTCAAAGCAAAACTAGTGGGCTACTGCTAGTCTGATAGAGGTTTTTCCACCCAACGAAGCGTGGCAAATAGCACCCCAAACACCCCTAATTGCGCTGAATCAGCGCCTTATTCGTTGGAGATCTAAGTGGCTACTCGTGTTGGAATTAATGGCTTTGGCCGTATCGGTCGTAACTACCTTCGTGCCTT
>JBFYON010000010.1:0-28970 GCA_041303755.1 Micrococcales bacterium
CTACTGGACCTGCGAATCGAAAAGTTGACCCACCGAACCCTAGGTCTGCAACTGATTTTGCTTTAGACCTGCTGTCAAGAAGTAGATCTAGCCCAGTGAAACCTACATCCAGCGAGCCGGAGCCTACGTATGTAGCGATGTCTCTTGGACGTAAGTAAAAGAATTCAATTTCATGTGCTTGATCAACTACGTGCAGATCTTTTTGGTCTCGCCGGATTGTGTATCCAGCCTCTTTGAGCATAAGAATTGCTGAATCCGAAAGGATTCCCTTACTTGGAACGGCTACTCTGAGCATTTTTTCCTAAAAGTTTTAGAAGTGTTTTTCGAGATCTTCGAGTGTGAGTCCCAAATGTGCCATTAGGACCTGTAAGTGATAAATCAACTGCGAGATCTCCTCAGCAGTTCTAGCCTTGCCCTCGTGCTCGGCAGCCATCCAGACCTCTGAGGCCTCTTCTACTATCTTCTTGCCAATCGAGTGCGTACCCGCATCAAGCCACTTAACAGTTTCGGATCCTGTGGGTCTGCTGATGGCCTTTTCGTTTATTTCAGAAAAAAGCTCTTCAAAGGTCTTCATCTGACAAGATTACAGCCCGAACTATCCTGGGCAAAGGCTAATGGCGATGCAAGATTCCTAGATTGGCTAGATCTCTCAAATTCTGGATTTGTTTAGCCCGGTCAACTGCTTTGAACACTGCACTTCCAGCGACGAAAGTGTCGGCTCCAAACTCGGCAACCCTTTGAATGTTTTTCTCATCAATTCCCCCATCAACTTGAAGCCAAATGTCCAATTTCTCCGAATCTATACGCCTACGGGCTTTTGAGAGTTTTTCTAAGGTTGACTCAATGAGAGTTTGGCCGCCGAAACCAGGTTCAACAGTCATTATCAGTAATTGGTCAAAGTCCGCTAGGTCATCAAGCACAAGATCAACATTGGTCCCAGGCTTTATTGCGACACCGGCTCTTGATCCAATCTGACGAATTCTTTTCGCTAGGGAGATGGGATTTTCTGAAGCCTCTGCGTGAAACGTCACAGAGTATGCACCAGCCTCAGCGTAGCCCGGAGCCCATTTATCAACATCAGAAATCATGAGATGAACGTCAAGTGGCTTAGGCGTAATCTCTTGCATTCTCTGCACCATAGGCAGACCAAAGGTCAAATTTGGCACGAAATGATTGTCCATTACGTCGACGTGGATTAAATCGCTATTTGAAATCGATTCGAACTCGGATTGGAAATTAGCGAAGTCGGCTGAAAGAATACTTGGATTAATTCTGGCTGACTGGCGTGCCGCGCTTATTGGGCCTTCGCTTTTCGAATTGGCTGATTCCATGACCCTAGCCTACCGATTTGGACATCAGGGCAATGAACATGGCATCAGTCTGATGCAGGTGCGGCCACAATTGAGTTGTTCTTCGAGAGGAGTTCAACTGTAAACCGGAATTTATCTTGTGGATGACCGCATTGGTGTCAATTAGCTCGAGACCTGAGAGTCTTCTCTTTGCCCAATCCACAATCGCATTCGTTTCTGCTAAATGCGGTGAACAAGTGACATAGGCCAGCACGCCACCAGGCTTGAGGCAGCTCCAAGCGCTTTGTAGCAATTCTTCTTGGAGTTTTGCCAACTCCGCAACGTCGGCCTGTGTCTTTCGCCAACGGGATTCTGGTCTTCTTCTTAGTGCTCCAAGACCAGTACACGGTGCGTCTAGAAGAATGCGATCAAATTCCCCGGCATGCCGATCAGCATAATTTGTGCCATCTTCAACGGTGATCTCAACTGTTGGATCGATCCTGCTGAGGGCTTGACCAACCAGCTTTGCTCGGTGTGGAAGAAGTTCATTGCAAGTAAGTATCGCTCCGTGCAGTCTTGCTTCCGCAGCAAGAAGGGCAGCCTTCCCTCCTGGTCCTGCGCACAAATCTAACCATCTCTCCCCTTCAGTGGGTGAGCTTGCTGCAACTAAAGCAAGTGCTGCAAGTTGGGAGCCCTGGTCCTGGACTCGTATCCTTCCCTCTCTAAATGCCTCAAGGTTATTTGGATCACCACCATCAAGAAGAGCGCCAATTGGACTAGCAGGACCAATCGGTAAATCTTCAAAATCAGATTTCTGAGCAATGCCTGGCAGCGCAACCAGGCTTACCAAAGGAGCAATGTTGTCGGCCAGGAGTAAGTCTCTAAGTTCGGATTCGCGTCCATCTAGTTCAAGAGCCTGCTGTAGTGACTTGACGATCCACATTGGGTGTGAAAACTCAACAGCAAGGCGTTCAACAGGGTTGTCCAGCCCGCTCAACACAAGCTGCAACCATTCCTCGCGTTGTTTTTCGCTAATTCTTCTTAGAACTCCGTTAACGAAACCCGCGGCGCCTCGGCTCACAAACTGTTTAGCTAATTCAACCGTCTCGTCGAGTGCCGCATGAGCCGGGATTCTCATCGCAAGAAGTTGGTGAGCGCCTAGCCTGAGCACTGTCAAGGTTTTGACATCTATTTCATCGCTGTATCTCTTAGCGCACTCTTCAATAATTCGATCGTAAAAAAGTTGCCACCTTAGGGTCCCGAAGGCCAGTTCCTGAGCCAAGGAAGTGTCTCGATCGTCTAACTTTGACTCAGATAAAAGCTTGGGGAGCAAAAGGTTCGCATAGGCATCCTCAAACTCAACTGCAAAAAGAAGTTCAAGTGCGATAGTTCTTGATGAAGTCCTCATGCGCTTATTCTGCGAAGACAATGGAATCCTTTTCCTGCACTCCGTTGTACCAATCCTTGGCGGACATTTGATTCTTTCCAGCTGGTTGCACTATGAGCAGTTCAAGACTTGAATCCTTGCAACCAACAATTACGGTACCTTCCTTTTGAGTGACCGCACCATGTTTCAATGCAAGATTTGACTCTGTGAATTCTCTCGCCGATAGGACTCTGAGTACTGAACTACCGTTAGCGGTCCAGGCCATCGGTTCAGGGTTCATGGCATTTATAAAGTTTTCAAGCTTGTTTGCGCTGTCGTTCCAATCCAATTTCGCATTCTGTCTTGATAACTTAGGTGCAAAGGACGCGCCATCTGTTGACTGGGTCTGTGGTTTAACTATTCCGGCTGCAATGGCTGGAATAACCTCTAAAAGGGCTGTGATACCGAGTTGTGTGAGTCTCTCTAGTAAGCGTTTGGAGTTTTCTCCAGTCTCAATTCGCGTTGGCACCGATAAGAGAATCGGGCCGGTGTCCATTCCTTCATCTAGTTGGAAAACAGTCACACCCGTCGTGGCCTCGCCGTTCAAGATAGCGTGTTGCACAGGTGCAGCCCCACGGTACTTAGGTAGCAAACTGTAGTGAAGATTTACCCAACCGCGCGGAACTAATTCAAGAGCATCCTTTTTTAAAAACGCACCAAAGGCAACCACTATTCCTAGATCTGCTTTGAGGTTTGATAGTTCGGAAAGTGTTTCCTCATCGAATTCATTCGTTTTAATGGTTTTTAGACCCAACTCAGTCGCTTTCAGTGCAACAGGTGAGGGCGACAACTCTCGCTTACGACCAAACGCCGCATCAGTTCTTGTAACCACGCAAACTACGTCAAGACCGGCATCATGCAAAGATTGCAGAGAATCAGCGGCGTTCTCGGGAGTGCCAGCAAAGATTATTCTCATCAGACTAGATTACTTCGACATCATCCATCTTGATACGAATTGGTCGCATGGCACGTCCAGATCTAGCACTCACTCTGTGCTGCCCAGCCGACAACTTCAATGAAAGTGCCTTTAACTCCCCCGCTAGTTGCGCGCCCTGCGAATATTCATACTTGATCAAAACTCGCCATTCAGTTTCAATTCCTTGATTGCTTATTGGCACCGGTCCGAGGATTTGGATGTTTGGAACAGATGAAAGTTCTCCAACTATTTCGGCAATCAGAGATTTACTGGCACCGATGGACGCAAGTCTAATTGCAGGAGGAAACTTCAGCTCTTGCCTAGTCCTAAGTTCATTGTTGGCAATTTCTTTTTGTGACCACAGTGAAAAGCGTCTCGCTAATTCGCCGGTTACACCAACCAACACGCTATGACAGCTAGCGCTTCCCAAAGAGATTGCATTGGACCACTGCCTAACGGCGTCTTCTGAAGCCCTAAGCGTGTCTCGATTGAGTGAACGTTTGGCATCAAGGATTACTACGGCTGAATAACCACCTTCAACACGTGGTTCCGCGCCCGGTGTCGCAATTACCAGAAACTTTCCTTGCTTATATGATTCAACCTTCATGTCACCAGTTGCCTCAATGATCTGAGTTCCCGGAAAAGCCCGACCGAATTCCGCCACCGTTCGTGTCGAACCTGCTGTGCCATGTTTTAACTTCCTTGAGTTGCAGGACGAACACTGATGGTCAAGGTTCACAGCATTGCACCAACGGCAACGTATGTGATTCTTTCCATCAATCCATAGCGGACCGTTGCAGGTTTTGCACTCAGCTCTCACATCACAATCACTACAGAATGCCGAGTTGGAATGACCCTTACCAGCAACCTGAACCAAGACAGGGCCTATTTTTAGACCTTCACGGATGCACTTCCACGCCATCGAATCAAGCCGTATGTCGCTATCCGAATGGGCGACTCTTGGCAGTGGAAAATCAGTCGTCGTGTCCACGAGGTATTTGAGAGAGACGAGTCTCTCAATCTCAGTTGACCTTGTGTGGCCAAGAAACTTGATGTTGCAGTCCTCGAGATTCTGCCTAATCAATGCGACTTCACGCGTGTGACTATATGGTGATGTTGGCTCGTTGTGACTGGGATCACCATCATCCCAAACAATAATTAGTCCAAGATTGTGCACTGGAGCGAAAATCGCTGATCTACTGCCAACCACTATTGAAGCGTCGTCACTTATGCACTGTAAAAAATTCTCATATCTCTTTGACTTGGTGGTGTTGGTACTTAGGTTAACCACCTGGGATTGCTCGTTGCTGAAGCCACTAAGCAAGGCTGCCTGATCCCTGAAATCAGGAACGACGATTATTACGGACTGCCCAGCAGCCCTAGTCTGCTCAGCAAGGGAAACAACTTCATTGACCCACTGTGGACCAACGGCAGTTGTTACTGGAGCGACAATTGAAGTCGTTCTCGTGCCCCTGCTTTTCTTAGCTATGGCGTTGACGGTTTGACCATTCGCAAGCCACTTCTTCTCAACCGCAACAGAACGGCCTGGAATCGCTAATCTCAGTACATCTGAGGCTGTAGCTGCCTGCCGGTCCGCGACTGCGCGAACCAAAGCGTAAACATTGGGGTCCAAAACTCTAGCCTGAGAGACAACTTCAACGATGACTGAGAGAGTTCCCTCGTAGTCACTGGATTCTTTGATTTCGACAACAAAGGCCTCGTGAAGTGTTTTGGATCGGCCAAATTGAACCCTTACTCGTATTCCTACAGCTACTTCACCCTCGAGCAAGCTCGGAATTTCGTAATCAAAGAGCCTGTCAAGTTGAGGTAGCGGGGAATCAATTACTACCCTCGCGATCATTTCTTTAACAAATCCACAATTACATTTATCAGTTCTCTTGCGACTTCCGATTTAGTGCCCGAAGCCTTCACCTTTGGGCCGGTCGCAGAAAAAATCAGTGCGTCATTTAGATCAGAACCAAAAACTTGACCACTCGACACATTATTTGCGAGGATGACGTCACAGTCCTTTTCGGCCAACTTTTTTAGAGCAAGCGACTCAAGTTCTTCATCAGTTGATACAGTTTCTGCTGCGAATCCAACGGTAAGAAGCTTGATGTTGTGTTGCGCTACCTGGGAGGTAATCCCTCGCAGAATGTCTTCGTTGGCAACAAGTTGCAGGCTGAGAGTATCGCCGACTTGAGATTTCTTTATTTTTGTTTCGTAGGAATCACTAATTGAGAAATCAGCCACTGCAGCGGCCATAACCAAGACATCCGTTGTTCGGTAGACGCTATCTAATGCAGCTGAAAGTTCTTTGGTCGATTTCACATGAATTACGTTCGTCAATTCCGTGCTAACTGTATCAATGTTGGCTGCGACTAGCGTCACGGTTGCCCCACGCCTCTGTGCTTCAACCGCGACTGCTATACCTTGCTTGCCAGAAGAATAGTTTCCAAGGAACCTTACCGGATCAATCTGCTCTCTAGTGCCGCCGGCCGTGACAACGAACTTCATTCCGGCTAAATCTTGATCACCCATCGAAGCAAGGGCAAAATTCACTATGGTTTCTGCTTCAGGTAAACGACCTACCCCTGAGTCTGCACCTGTGAGTCTTCCCGTTTCTGGTTGAAGAATCTTTACACCGCGAGCTTCGAGTGTCCTCACGCTTGCCTTAGTCGCGGCATGCTGCCACATCTCGGTGTGCATAGCCGGGGCAACAATAACTGGAGCCTTAGTGACAAGAAGTGTGTTTCCCAATAGGTCATCGGCTATCCCCGCTGCGTATCTAGCAAGGAAAGATGCCGACGCAGGAGCAACAATGACAAGATCAGCCTCGTGCCCGAGCTGGACGTGCTTAACACTTTCAACATCTGTGTATAAGTCCGGATCAACGGAGTTGTGGGACAGCGCTTCAAGCGTTGTGGCTCCGATAAATCGGAGTGCATTTTGAGTTGGTATTACTTTTACTGAATGCCCAGCCTCAGTTAAAAGTCGAATAATTCCAGTTGCCTTGTATGCAGCAATTCCGCCGGTTATACCAACGATTACGTGCATGGGCTGATTTGATAACTAAAACGATTTATTCGGTTGCGTGCTTCTGCAACTTGTCTTGGTCAATCTCGTGCATCGCAATTGTGAGGGGCTTCTCATCGACTGTTGCGTCTACCAGAGGACCTACGTTGTTGAACAGACTACCCTCGTGCAGTGCAGAGTAGTAATCGTTGATCTGTCGTGCGCGCTTCGAAGCGAAGATCACCAGTTCATACTTTGAGTCAACCTTGTTCAGCAGGTTGTCGATCGCTGGAGAAACAATTCCTTCAAGCTTTTCAGACATAGTTCAACCTTCTATTGTTTTTGAGTGTTTATGCGGTCAGGCCGCTAATCCTTCATCAATTCTACGACTTCGGCAGCGCATCTGGCTACTTCATCATTTATCACCACGTGGTCAAATTCCCCCTGGGAAGCCAACTCGCTTTTGGCGGTTTCTAGGCGATTGGCCTGTTCTGTACTGGACTCTGTGCCTCGTAGCGTCAACCTTGCAACTAATTCTTCCCAGCTAGGTGGGGCAATGAACACTAAATTGGCCTCCGGCATAGCGGCCTTCACCTGGCGGGCCCCTTGAATGTCTATTTCAAGAATCACCTGTTCCCCTCGAGCCAAAGCGTCAAGTACTGGCTGTTTTGGAGTGCCATATTTATTGAATCCATGGACGATAGCGTGTTCCAACATTTGACCATTCGCGATCTCTTGGTCAAATTGTTCGTGGGTTAGGAAAAAATATGATTTTCCATCAATCTCCCCTGGCCGCGGTTCACGAGTTGTAGCAGACACCGATAGGTGGATGTTCTCAAAGTTCTTCAAGATGTAATCAACAACAGTGCCTTTACCTACAGCTGTTGGACCAGCAATCACAGTCAATCTATTGGTCATGTTTTCAGCCTAGGCCAACTTGAAGTTCTGTTTTTGCCGCTTCGATTGCTTTGGTAAGTCCCTTTGCACCTGCTGTGAGTACGCTTCTTGAAACAGAATGAATCACTTGAGAGCTGCCTTCGCCAAAAAGTTGCTTGGTAGCAGATAGTTCCGCGCCTTGAGCTCCGAATCCAGGAGCCAGAATTGGAGTTGCGGACTTTGCCTGTCCATCTTGAACTGCCGAAAGACCAAAACTTTGAAGGTTGAGAGTCGCACCCAGAACGGCGCCAAAAGAACCCAACTTGCCGTTCCCTTGAGTGGTAACCGAATTGATTTCGCAAAGCGAATCCCAAATCTGTTTTGCCAGTGTTCTATCTCCAATAGTTGCGCGTTGAACACTGGAGCCCTCTGGGTTTGAAGTGGCAGCCAGAACAAATACGCCTTTTCCTCGATCAAGAGCACCGCTGAGAGTGTCTTCGAGTGAACCAAAACCCAAATACGGAGAAACGGTGAGAGCATCAGATATGAATGGTGCATTCTGTCCGAGCCAAGCGTCAAAGTAGGCATCCATAGTTGTACCGATGTCACCTCGCTTTGCATCCATGATCACCAAGACATCTGATTGACTGGCCCGCTCAGCAAGCTTCTCTAGAACGGAAAATCCTTTTGAACCGTGCCGTTCAAAAAAGGAAACCTGAGGTTTTACGATGCCAACGGTACCCACCGCAGAATCCAATGCAGCGTTCGCAAAGAATTCCAACCCAGATGCATCATCAGCGAGGCCCCACTCCTCAAGTAAGGAAGCATGCGGATCGATCCCCACACATAGTTGCCCATAGGAACTGAATGCAGTTTGAAGTTTTGACCCGAAACTAGTTGGCAAGAGCAACCGCCCTATCTCTGGCGTGATCCTGCAACGACTTCACTGCGAAAGGACCTGCTATAACCTCTTCGAAAGATCCGATAGCTGCGCTCAATTGAGCAATCGTGGTAAAAATTGCTTTATCTGCGGCAGTAGTGGCGGCTCGAATCTCATAGCCATCTTTACGGGCGCTCGATCCCGATGGCGTGTTCACTACAACGTCAATCTTTCCAGCAGAAATTAGCTCAACGATTGTTGGACCATCGGCTACGGAATTATCTTGGGTGTGTTTTCTTACAACCTGGACTTCAATTCCATGCCTCGCAAGAATTGCAGCTGTGCCGCTAGTTGCTAGCACCTTGTAGCCAAGTTGCTGAAGCCTTCGTACCGGAAGAATAACCTGAGGCTTATCTCTGTCTGACACCGATATAAAAATGCTGCCGGAAGTAGGTAACGCGCTTCCCGCGGCCGATTGGCTCTTAGCAAAAGCCTTAGGGAAATCAACGTCAATTCCCATAACCTCTCCTGTAGAGCGCATTTCCGGGCCAAGCAATGAATCCACAAATCGGCCGTCTTTGGTTGCAAAACGTTTGAAAGGCAGAACAGCTTCCTTTACTGCGATTGGCGCTCCCGCAGGAATGTAGGTTCCATCGCGTTCCGGCAGATGACCTTCGCTGATTAGGCTCCTGATGCTCTTACCGACCATCACAAGTGATGCAGCTTTAGCTAACGTGATGCCAAGTGCCTTAGATACAAAAGGCACTGTACGTGATGCTCGAGGATTTGCCTCGAGTACATAGAGAACGTCAGCTGCCAGAGCAAACTGGACATTCAAAAGACCTCGAACACCAATGCCCTGAGCAATCTTTAAGGTTGCGTCTCGAACTCTGCCGATCTGCGAATCGCTCATCGTGATTGGTGGCAAGGTACAACTTGAATCGCCTGAGTGAATTCCAGCTTCTTCGATGTGCTCCATGATCCCGCCAACGTAAAGCTCGGTTCCATCAAATAGCGCATCGATGTCAATCTCTATGGCATCGTCCAGGAACCTGTCCACAAGCAGTGGATGCTTTGGCCCTACGATTCCTTGATCTGCAATGCGATCAAAGTAGTCCCTGATTCCGATTTGGTCATAGACGATTTCCATGCCTCGGCCGCCAAGAACAAACGAAGGCCTAACCAGTACCGGATATCCGATGCGAGCCGCGATAACTTCGGCCTCAGAGAGATTCAAGGCAGTCCCATTCGCCGGTGCAAGAAGGTCAGCCTCGTCGAGAATTCTGGAGAAGAGGCCTCGCTCTTCAGCTAGATCGATGGCGTCAGGCGATGTTCCAAGAATCGGAATACCGGCGTCCTGAAGACCTTTTGCTAAGCCAAGTGCTGTTTGACCGCCAAGTTGGACAACAACTCCAACCAACTCTCCTGATTGGCGTTCGGCGTGAATGACCTCAAGGACGTCTTCTAGCGTTAGCGGTTCAAAATAGAGACGATCAGAGGTGTCATAGTCGGTAGACACTGTTTCCGGGTTGCAGTTAATCATGATGGTCTCAAACCCTGCATCTGAAAGTGCGAAGGAAGCATGTACACAGCTGTAGTCAAACTCAACGCCTTGGCCAATACGGTTTGGTCCTGAACCCAGAATTACTACTTTCTTTCTATCAGACGGAGCTACCTCAGTCTCTTCTTCATAGGTGCTGTAGTGATATGGGGTTTCCGCTGGGAACTCACCGGCGCACGTATCCACGGTCTTAAAGACCGGACGAAGATTTAATGAATGACGAATTCCACGAACTTCCGCCTCACTGAGGCCACGAAGTTGTGAGATTTGCAAATCGCTAAACCCGTGATCTTTTGCGTTCTTAATGACGCCATAATCAAGGGTAGGCGCGTCCGCCACACCATCTGCTACTTCATTGATAAGAACAATCTGGTCAATAAACCAAGGATCAATTTTTGTGGATTCAAAAACCTGCTCTGCAGTGGCACCAGCCCGGAGTGCCTGCTGAACTTGCACAATACGGCCATCGGTTGGTGTCTTTATTTGTTCAAGAAGTTCCGAAATGTCACCAACTGGCCCCTCCCAGTGAAAAGATGAGCCTCGCTTTTCAAGGCTGCGAAGCGCCTTTTGAAGTGCCTGAGAGTAGTTGCGGCCAATGGCCATCGCTTCACCAACCGATTTCATAGTGGTGGTTAGCGTGTTGTTAGCCGCTGGAAATTTTTCGAAAGCGAATCTTGGAACTTTTACGACAATGTAATCCAGCGTTGGCTCAAAACTTGCAGGAGTCACTCTTGTGATGTCGTTTGGAATTTCATCCAATGTGTAACCAATGGCTAGTTTCGCGGCAATTTTTGCAATTGGAAATCCGGTAGCTTTTGAAGCTAGTGCCGAGGATCTACTGACGCGTGGGTTCATTTCAATAACTACAACGCGGCCATTACTTGGATCAACAGCGAATTGAATGTTGCAGCCACCGGTATCCACTCCAACCGCTCGAATGATGTCAATACTGATGTCTCGAAGATTTTGGTACTCACGGTCGGTAAGAGTGAGTGCCGGAGCAACGGTAATTGAATCTCCGGTGTGGACGCCGACTGGGTCTACGTTTTCAATAGAACAGACCACTACGCAGTTGTCATTGGTATCGCGCATCAGCTCTAATTCATACTCTTTCCAACCAAGAATTGATTCGGAAAGCATAACCTGAGTCACTGGACTTGCCTGCAAACCGGACTCGCAGATGCGACGAAGCTCTTCTTCGTCATAAGCAAAACCGGAACCTAGGCCACCCATCGTGAATGATGGCTGCACCATTAGCGGGTATCCAAGTTGATCAACAGCAGCTAGACACTCGTTAAGGGTGCTACAGATAACAGATTTGGCGACGTCCGCCCCTGCATCCAACACAAGTTGCTTAAAAATTTGGCGGTCCTCGCCCTTCTTAATTGCATCAACTTTGGCACCGATAAGTTCAACGTTGTACTTTTCAAGAATGCCCAATTCGTGAAGCGCCATGGCTGCGTTTAATGCAGTTTGGCCACCAAGGGTAGGAAGAATGGCGTCTGGTTTCTCTTTTCTGATTATTGATTCAATAACCTCAGGCGTGATTGGCTCAACGTAGGTGGCATCCGCAAAATCCGGATCAGTCATGATGGTTGCTGGATTTGAGTTCACCAAGATGACGCGAATTCCCTCAGCCCTAAGCACTCGACATGCCTGGGTACCGGAATAGTCAAACTCGCAGGCCTGACCAATAACAATCGGGCCCGAGCCTATAACTAGAACGCTGTTTATGTCTTTACGTTTTGGCATGATTAGGCCGCCTTGTTGTTTTGAATTAGTTCAACCAAACGGTCGAAAAGGTAATTTGAATCATGAGGACCAGCGGCAGCTTCTGGGTGATATTGAACTGAGAACGCCGGAATGTCAAGACACTCGAGACCCTCAACACAGTCATCATTTAGAGACACGTGACTTACTGAAACTCGACCGAATCCCGCAGGACTCTGCACCTCAGGTCCGCCATCGATCTTCACAGCAAATCCATGGTTATGTGCTGTGACTTCAACTTTTCCGGTTCTGCGATCTAAGACTGGTTGGTTTATTCCCCGGTGACCGAAGGGAAGCTTGTATGTTTCGAACCCAAGGGCCCGACCAAGAAGTTGATTTCCAAAGCATATTCCGAAAAAGGGAATTCCCTTGCTTAGGATTTCGCGAAGGACTTCAACCTGACCGCCAGCGGCCTCAGGGTCTCCAGGTCCGTTTGAATAAAAAACAGCATCCGGCGCCGCGGCTATCAGCGTGCTTGCGTCAACCTTTGCTGGGAAAACCATTACCTCAAGGCCTCGAGCCGCCATGTGCTCAATCGTGGAACGCTTTATTCCAAGATCAACAATGGCTACGCGACCAACAGTTTTTCCCTCTGCAGGAACCGTGTAGACCTCATCAGTGGTGACACTATCGCTTAGCGAGAGTCCTTTCATGGATGCAGCAGCCCGAACCTCGGCAAGTAATGTGTCTAGAGGCTGCCTTGAAGCTTCACCAGAGAAAACTCCCCCGCGCATCGAACCCGCAGAGCGCAGGTGCCTTGTCAATGCGCGTGTGTCAATACCGGAAATACCCACCACACCAAACTTCTTGAGCTCATCAGTAAGTGAGTTCTCTGAGCGGAAATTAGAAACAATTCGCGAAGGGTCTCGAACCACATAACCTTCAACCCACACTCTTTTAGATTCCTCGTCACGAGCATTGACACCGGTATTTCCAATATGTGGCGCAGTTTGAACGACAATCTGGCCTGCATAGGATGGATCAGTCAAAGTTTCTTGATAACCAGTCATTCCAGTTGCGAAAACAACTTCTCCAAGGGTTTTTCCCTCAGCTCCGTAAGAGTTGCCTTGAAAGACTCTGCCGTCCTCGAGCACCAGTATTGCTTGGCTCATTTTTTAAATTCCCTTGATGAGTTATTTGAAATAATTGATGAAATTGAGCTAATAGCTAACTCGCGCGAAGCTTGGTCAGTGATTCTAAGGTGTGTGCTCAAGCCTGTTGAATTCTGCAACCAATCTATGCTGATCAGCCCGTCAGCCTCCACTGCTTTATCGATCGCTATTTGATTAGTTGTAATTGCTACAATCTGCGATTTGTCGATTGATAATGGTCGTTCACCATTTCGCACGATAAGTACACCCTCACTAAAAATAAGAAGCTGAGCGATGCCACGTGCACCAAGTCCATACGCGCTAATACGTTCCAAATGGTTACTTGAAAAGGTTGTGGCTACATAAAAAGACTTTGCCTGGCCTAGCAAAACACCAAAGAATTCCAGAGCCTCTAAAGGCTCGTCAAAGGCTTGCTCCTGGGCAGCTGTGCGCCTACGCCAGCCTGCAATCGCTAGCGCCACCAGTGTTGTGAAACATATAACTGTGAGGATTGCCATTGTGTTTTTTATCACTGCTCTCGCCCGCTCTTTGCCAGTGCAGAATCACGTACAGTGAAATATCCGCGCAAAATCGTGTGCACAACTCTGCCTGGTAGCTCAAGTCCTGCATACGGAATGTTCTTCGATTTTGATGCCGACTCTTCAACCACGACTCGTTTAGCAGTTGGATCAATGAGTACGATGTTCGCAAAAGAACCTGGAACGAGATCCTGGCCTTGCTCGGTATCCGAACCAATGGTCGCTGGCTTCTTGGATAGAACCTCTGCTAGCCGCGACCAGTTGGATTTTCCACTGGTTATCAACACTTCTTGAGCAATCGAAGCGGCAACTTCTAGTCCGATCATTCCGAAAGCTGCAGAGTTCCATTCACAATCTTTTGATTCAATAGGATGAGGCGCATGGTCGGTGGCGATGATGTCTATCGTCCCGTCAATGAGTGCTTCCCTAAGTGCCTCGACGTCACTAGCTGTTCTGAGCGGAGGATTCACCTTATACAGCGGATCAAAAGTTCTTACTAATTCGTCGGTGAGCAATAGATGATGCGGAGTTACTTCTGCTGTAACCGCAATTCCTCGCGCCTTTGCCCAACGAATAATCTCGACAGAACCTGCTGTCGAAAGATGGCAAACGTGAAGACGAGAACCAACATGTTCCGCCAAAAGGACATCTCTAGCAATGATTGATTCCTCTGCCACGGACGGCCAGCCAGCAAGGCCAAGCTCAGCGCTAACCGAACCTTCGTGCATCTGTGCATTCTGGGTAAGTCTTGGCTCTTGTGCATGTTGAGCAATAACTCCACCGAAAGCCTTCACATACTCAAGGGCGCGACGCATAATCAGAGGATCGCTAACGCACTTTCCGTCATCTGAGAAAACCCTAACCCGCGCTTTTGAGTTTGCCATTGCACCCATTTCAGCCAGCTGAACGCCCTCCAAGCCAGTTGTGACTGCGCCAATTGGATACACGTCTGCGTATCCAGCTTCCCTGCCTAGCGTTGCTACCTGTTCCACCACTCCTGCCGTATCTGCAACTGGCATCGTATTTGCCATAGCGTGTACTGCCGTGAATCCCCCAAGAGCCGCTGATTGAGTTCCCGTTAAAACGGTTTCACTTTGCTCGAAACCCGGCTCTCTTAGGTGTGTGTGTAAATCAACGAAGCCAGGAAGAGCAATAAGGCCCGAACAGTCGATCACCTCATCGGCAGTCAGGCCCACACCAACTTGAGAGATCTTGTCGTCGTTTACCAGGATGTCGGCTTTTTCACCGTTCTCCAGTTCCACATTCTTCAAAACAAAATTAGATGGCATTTGTGTTCCTCTCACCTGAAAGCAACGCGTAAAGCACTGCCATTCTCACAGACACTCCATTAGTAACCTGTTCTAGAACCGTGGATTGCTTCGAATCCGCCGTTACTGCGTCTATCTCGAGACCTCTGTTCATAGGACCAGGGTGCATGATTATGGCGCTGTCTTTGATGACTGAAAGTCTTTGTGCATTGAAACCCCAAATTCTTGCGTACTCCCGCTCGGATGGAAAGAACGAAGCATTCATTCGCTCAGATTGAATGCGCAGCATCATCACTACATCTAGATCAACAGCAGCCAAGGTTTCGTCGAGTGAGTAATGCATGGTTGCGTTCCAACTTTGGGACTGTGTCGGAATAAGTGTTGGCGGCGCAATAAAGTGCACTTCGGCACCGAGCGTGTTAAGTAACAGCAGGTTTGATCTTGCGACTCTTGAGTGCAAAATATCCCCAACAATTGCAACCTTTACTCCATCCAAACCTTTACCTGCCGAAGCATGTCCATGAATGCGCCTTCGCATAGTGAATGCATCAAGAAGAGCTTGAGTTGGATGTTCGTGGGTGCCATCTCCAGCATTGACGATGCTTCCATTAATCCATCCAGAGTGCGCGAGGGTCTGTGCCGCCCCAGACGCCGGGTGCCTTATAACAACCGCATCGGCGCCCATAGCCTCAAGCGTCTGTGCTGTGTCTTTGAGGCTCTCCCCTTTAGAGACACTGGAACCTTTTGCAGAGAAGTTAATCACATCGGCTGAGAGACGCTTCTCGGCCAATTCAAAAGAGATGCGCGTTCTAGTTGAATCTTCGAAGAAAAGATTGACGACTGTCTTGCCCCGAAGTGTTGGAAGTTTCTTTATGTCTCGGTCATTGACATCAGCCATTCCTTCAGCGATATCAAGAATTTCAATTGCTGCTTCACGACTTAGATCCGAAGCTGACAACAAGTTTTTCAAGATTCAATCACCACCGCGTTTTGTGCATCGGTTTCTGAAAGGTTCACATTAATTCGCTCTTCGCGAGCCGTCGGCAGGTTCTTGCCTACGAAGTCCGCACGAATAGGAAGTTCACGGTGGCCCCTATCAATCAACACGGCAAGCTTTACCGCCCTTGGGCGGCCAAATTCTCCAAGAGCGTCCAGCGCCGCTCGAATTGTGCGACCACTAAAAAGCACGTCATCAACTAGAACTACTACCTTGTCATCTATCCCTTGCTTCGGGATCTGAGTTTCAGTAACTGTTCGGGTTGGGTTATTGGATAGATCGTCGCGATACATGGTGATGTCAAGCCGCCCAAGAATGTTTGCGATCTCTGCCTCGGGCTCAGCGCGAGCGATGACGGCGGCAATTCTTTCTGCAAGCAAGACTCCACGAGTCGGAATGCCTAGAATTACCAGATTTTTTGTGCCACTCTTCTGCAATGCAGTATTGGCTTCGAGAATTTCATGAGCTATACGTGTTACAGCTCGATCGATGTCTTCGCTACTCAAGACGGTGCGTGTTGACACGCCCACCTCCTTCTCCGCCTCTCTGGACGGTCTTTAAAGGATGTTTGTAAAACTCTAGCAGTACGGTCGACTAATTTGCAGTCTTGGTTGATGCGATTCTTGAAAGCAGGCCGTTTACGAATGAACCCGAGTCGTCTGTAGAGAGTTCTTTGGCCATTTCTACTGCCTCATTCACGGCCACAGCGTCAGGCACTTCAGCATTGTAAATTATCTCCCAAACCGCCACTCGCAAAATTGCCCGATCCAGGTTAGGCATGCGATCTAGTGCCCACCCCTGCGAATAAGTCTCGAGTAAGTCATCGATTGCTTCGTGTTGGTCAACAATCCCTTGGACTATCTCCCGTGCATAGCCGAATATTGCATCCTGGTTTTGGCGATCCGAAGCTGCCTCTGCAACATCACTGAGCAGGCTGAGTGGCGAGATTTTTCGCAGATCAGCCGCGAAAACTGCATCAACTGCGCGTTTTCTTGCCTTTGTTCTAGCGCTCACCGATTAGTCAGTAACGCGACCAAGGTAGTCACCGGTGCGGGTGTCTACGCGGACCTTGGTGTTGTTTTCAAGAAACAAAGGAACCTGGATTTGCAAACCGGTTTCGACAGTAGCTGGCTTGGTGCCACCACTTGAACGATCACCCTGTAAACCAGGTTCTGTGTAGGTCACTTCAAGAACTACAGACGCAGGAAGCTCAACATAGATTGGATTGCCTTCGTGCATTGCGACTGTTGCTTCTTGGTTTTCAAGCATGTAATTAACTGCATCTCCAACAACCGCTTCAGAAAGGGTGACCTGATCAAAAGTATCCTTATCCATAAAGATAAAGCCTTCACCATCGTTGTATAGATAAGTCATGTCGCGCTTGTCCACATTGGCAACTTCAACTTTTACACCTGCATTAAAGGTCTTTTCAACAACCTTGCCAGTGAGCACGTTTTTAAGTTTCGAACGGACGAATGCGGCACCTTTGCCAGGCTTAACATGTTGGAATTCGGTGACAGCCCAAAGCTGACCCTCGATATTCAGAACCATTCCATTTTTTAGGTCGTTTGAAGTTGCCATGACGCAATCACTCGTTTCAATCAATAAGAATTTTCTTGCGCAAATGGCGCAAATGCTTACATAATTCTAGCGGCCGACCTCGGCCAGATTGGCAATTAGCGGGCTAACTGATCCAGAGCCAGCAGGTAGGAATCAATGCCAAATCCGGCAATCACACCTGTTGCAATCCCAGAAATAACACTGCTGTGCCTAAATTCCTCGCGCGCGTGAGGGTTGCTGATGTGGACTTCGATAAGTGCTAGACCAGATTTAGTAATCTGCACCGCTGCATCCCTTAGCGCGTAGGAGTAGTGAGTAAAAGCTGCGGGATTCAAGATGACGTCCTGCTTAGAATCCACGGCCTCATTAATCCAAGAAATGAGTTCGCTTTCACTATCCGTCTGGCGCACATCAACAGAAACATTCAATTTGGCTGCATTTTGTTCTAGCGCAGTTGCTAGGGAAGGAAAATCAAGGGCACCGTAAATTTCAGGCTCGCGAGAACCAAGACGACCTAAATTAGGACCATTCAACACCAAGATCTTCTGCATTGCTCTAGGTTATAGCTAAATGGTGTCTAGCCAAAGAGAATTTGAGGAGATGTCAGTCTTCAATAATTTCCTGGAACGCCGCGTAAAGCATCTCAGGTGTTGGAGCGCTCATGATTGTTGGCTTTGCAGTGTCATCGAGTACCACAAATCTCAAAGTGCCTGCTCGAGCTTTTTTATCTCGCTGCATTGTTTCAAGTAGCTGCCCCCACTTGTCTCCTGGGTAAGAGATTGGTAGACCAAGAAGCCTAAGTATTGACCTATGACGATCCACGACCTCGTCGCTCAATCTGCCAGCAATCCTTGCAAGTTCTGCGACGAACACCATTCCAATTGAGATTGCAGCGCCATGACGCCATTTATAGCGCTCTGCATGCTCGATTGCGTGTCCTAATGTGTGTCCGTAGTTCAAAATTTCACGAAGCCCGGCTTCCTTGAAATCCTCACCCACAACTCGAGCCTTGATCGCGACTGAACGCTCAATAATCTCTTGAAAAACCGCAGAACTAGGATCAGTGGCAATTGCAACATCTGCTTCGATAAGGTCCAAAATTCTGGGATCGGAAATGAAACCATATTTAACAACCTCACCAAAACCAGCGAGGACCTCGTTTCTTGCGAGCGACTGCAGAGTATCTAAATCAATAATGACTCGTGCCGGTGCGTGGAAGGAACCAACCAGATTCTTGCCCTCACTGGTGTTTATTCCAGTTTTCCCGCCTATAGCTGCGTCGACCATGCCCAAAAGCGTTGTCGGCACTTGAATTAGTTTGATACCACGAAGCCAGGTAGCAGCAACGAAACCCGCAAGGTCTGTGGTTGAACCGCCACCAAATCCGATAACAGCATCGGTTCTTGTGAAATCAGATTTTCCCATAATGCCCCAACAGAAAGCGGCGACTTCAACCCTCTTCGCATCTTCGCTATCTGGTACACCGGCAAGTATGGCCTCGAAACCTGCGGACACTAGTGACTCACGCAACAGTTCTGCGGAGGCGGTCAGGCCAACCGGGTGCACGATAAGCGCCTTACTCACTTTGTCGCCGAGGCTTAGTGCGACCTCGCCCAACAGCGCACGACCAATGATTATTTCGTAAGAATCAACGCCCGCGACGCTTATGGTTGTAACTCCAGACATTAAGCGCCCAATCTCTCTCTAATTTCTGACACAGTTAGTGAAAGCGGTTGGCCCGATGTGTCGATAGTGATATCAGCTGCTTCTAGGTAGAGGTTTTTACGCTCTTCGTAGATGCGCTTCCAATCTTCGATACCATTCTTGAGCAACGGCCGTGCGCCATTTCGAAGCCTTGAAGCGATGTGCTTTCCATCCGTGGCGAGGTAAACGACAGTCGAATTCTTGAGAATCTTTCTTGATTTTTCAAGTAAGACTACCCCGCCACCAGTGGCGACAATACCTGGAGCTTTTAAGGCATTTACCAACGCGTCGTGCTCTATCTCCCTGAATGCATCTTCGCCAACTGTCATGAACAGATCGGCTATTTTTCCGTGTTGGTTGGTGATAAGAGTGTCTGTGTCTTGAAACGAAAGTTTCAAACTCCTTGCCAATTTTTTTCCAACGGTACTTTTTCCGACACCCATTGGACCAATCAAAACTATTACTTCAGATTTCGTTGGCATTCTTTGTTACTTGCTTGTGTCTGCAGATGTTAGTACAGCAGGAATGTTCGCGAGATAAGATTCTAAATTCCGTTTTGTTTCGGTAATTGAATCGCCGCCAAATTTTTCCAAAACCGAATTGGCTAACACCAAAGCAACCATTGCCTCAGCAACAACTCCAGCGGCTGGCACAGCGCACACGTCAGATCGTTGGTGGTGAGCCTTAGCAGCCTCACCGGTGGACACATCAATTGTGGCCAGCGCTTTCGGAATGGTTGAGATGGGTTTCATAGCTGCACGAACGCGCAATATTTCACCATTACTCATTCCACCCTCAATACCGCCGGCGCGATCCGTAAGCCGACGAACTATGCCACTGTCGTCACGCTCAATCTCATCGTGGGCGATCGAACCCCTTCGGCGCGCAGTTTCGAAACCGTCTCCAACTTCAACACCCTTGATTGCCTGAATGCCCATTAGGGCACCCGCTAGTTGAGAATCTAGACGACGATCCCAGTGAACGAAGCTTCCAAGCCCGGGCGGAAGTCCGTAGACGAGCGTTTCAACTACCCCACCCAAAGTATCTCCGTCTTTGTGGCATTCGTCGACTTCGGTAATCATCGCAGCAGATAAGTCTGGGTTGAAGCATCGCATTGGATCTTCGTCGATTGCGGCTACATCGCCGGGTTTTGGCAATTCCATATCACTGGTCGCCATCACTGGTCCGATACCTACAGTGTGAGTGACCAGATTAATGCCAAGGGAACTAAGAAAGCTCGAGGCTACAGCACCCAGTGCAACTCTCGCCGCAGTCTCGCGGGCACTCGCGCGTTCAAGAACTGGCCGACTGTCAAGGAAACCGTATTTTTGCATTCCAGTAAAATCAGCATGACCAGGCCTTGGTCTAGTAAGTGGCTCGGCTCGAGCACCTGAAAGCTTGGATTCGTCTACAGGATCTGCTGACATAACATCTTGCCATTTAGGCCACTCAGTATTTGCGACCGTAATCGCAACAGGACCACCCATTGTGAGTCCATGGCGTACGCCACCGGAAAGAGATACCTCGTCCTGCTCGAACTTCATGCGAGCGCCGCGACCATAGCCTAAACGACGACGTGCAAGAGCGGCCTGAACATCTGATGTGGTTACGGCAATTCCAGCAGGCAGTCCTTCAATAACAGCGACTAGCTCTGGCCCATGTGATTCTCCGGCAGTGATCCAACGTAACATATGACCATTTTGGCACAAGGCGAGCCAATGACCCAGCGATTAGTTGTTATTGCTCAACTGCGATTCGCATGGCTTCGACCACGGCGATCTCATTTGGAAGTATTTGCTCAGGATTCCCGAACTTGAAAATACGAATCTGGGCCACGGCCTGCCAAATTAGCATCTCTATACCGCTAACAACTGGGATGCCCGCCTTAGTCCAAATACTGGAGAGTTTGCTAGGCCAAGGATGGTAAGCCACATCCAAAAGTAGTCCACTTGGAATCATACGTTTTTTCTTGCTCAATTTGGCCACCAACGGGTCAAGAGCTCCACCAGGAACGGTTGAAATGGTCAAATCAGCATTTCTGATTCCGTTTGCCAAAAACAAAGCTCTAGAAACCGAAAGTCCAAGTTCGGAACCAAGAGAAATCAATTCTGCTCTAGTTGAGGCGTTGCGTGCATAAATTTTTACTCGCGAACCAGGCGAGAGTTTTGCCAAAGCCACCAACGCAGAAGTTGCTGTTGCGCCGGAGCCAATGATGAGTGACTGATTGATCGGGCCAGACTTGTTCAGGCTCACCGCCTGATAAACACCAAAGATGTCTGTGTTAAACGCATGCCAACCATCTTCATGTCTAACTAGCGTGTTCGAGGCTTTGGTTATTTTCGAAAGATCGTCAGACTGCGTCGCAATTTGAAAAGCGGTTTCCTTCAGGGGCATGGTCAAGCTGAAACCACTGTGCTTTTTGTTGTCCTGGTTAAGAAAATTCCGAAGTACGTCCTTGGACACCTCGTTAATCGAGTACTCCCATTCTTCGCCAAGTACCCTGTACGCCGCCCTATGGATTGCCGGAGACTTAGAATGCGCTATTGGCGAACCAAGAACCCCAAAAGATTTACTCATATCCTGGGTTTTCCTTCATCCACGCTAGCCACTGTGCAACAGCAATCTCATGCTGAGCAAATGTCTCACTGAAGACGGTCTCTCCTGATTCAAGATTTATTGTGCAGAAATAGAACCACTTTCCAACAGCAGGATTCAATGCTGCATCAATCGCAACCGAACCTGGAGCAGAAATTGGACCAATAGGTAATCCCGGGTACCGATATGTGTTGTATAGATTTGCGTCAGACCTATCGGCCCTGGAAGTGCTGACCGTATTTCCGCCAACGCCATAACTGACAGTTGCGTCCGACTGAAGGTGCATACCGTCTTCAATTCGATTCAAGAAAGTTCTAGAGACTCTATAGAAATCTTCTCTTAGCCGGGCCTCTTTTTGGATTACTGAGGCCAAAGTGAGAACCTCGTGAACTTTATTGGCTGGTACGGCGAACCGATCCAATTCTTCCTGCATGCGGTCGACCATCTGCTGCAGGATGTCTTGCGCGCTCGAACCAGGAGGGAAATTGTATGTCGCTGGGAAAAGATAACCTTCGATGTTTGGAAGGTCTTTACTCAGCCCAAAGATGGAAGGCTTTTCGAAAAAGGATTCAAACTCGGATTCTGGAATCCCTGTGGACTCAGCTAGGACTTGAAAAAGTACGCTTCCCCTCAGACCTTCCTTAATTGTGGTGCGTTTGAGAGAAGCGGAATTGGCATCCGATAGTACAGAAATTGCATCGACGGAGCGCATCTGCTGCTTTAGCGTGAAAACACCTGGAAAGAATGTTGGGTTTGAATCAATAACCAACTGATAGGTGGTTCTAAAGTTTTTAACGACACCTAGATCAACCAATTGGCGAACTATAGATTCACCAGTCTCGCCCGCGTTTACAGTCAAAGTTACTTCACCAGACCCAGGCCCAGGGTAATCGTTACCTTGCAACTGTTCTATCGCGGCGCGGATTACACCCTTGTTGGCGTATCCCACCACACCTGTCAAAAGAATGATGAACGCAAGAAAGCCGACGAAAATTCTTCGACGTGCGTACTTATTCATCAATCTCTCCTATCGAAACCCCTGGGTCTCTGCCAGTGAGTCTTTCGAGCTCCATAGCCTGCTCCAAGATAACGGTAGCTGCAATTTGATCAATAACCTTGCGACCCGCCTTTGCATCTTTGCCGACTAACTTCAAAGTATTTGTAGCGGTAATTGTAGTCAGGCGCTCATCTATAAACCTGATAGGAATTTCGGATTGGGCTTCAAGCAACCTCGCGAATGAAATGGCATCACGAGTAGATTCCGTTTCAAGCCCGCTAAGAGACACTGGGAAGCCAATGTAGATTTCAATTGGCTCGATTTCACGAACTATTTCTAAGATCCGATTCACAGCTCCAATCGGATTCGCTTCACGAACGACTGTTTCAAAGCCGGAAGCCAGAATGGAATGAAAATCGCTTACCGCTACACCAATGCGGACTTTACCAACATCGATTGCTAGTCGACGACCTGAACGCACTACGCGGTCAGCGCTTCCCGGATTGCAGAAATGGCGGCTGAAACCTTGCTTGAGTCAGTGCCACCACCTTGAGCAATGTCATCTTTTCCGCCGCCACCGCCGCCCAAAACGCTACTAGCAACACGAACCAACGCCCCAGCCTTTAGTCCTGAATTTCTAGCAGATTCGGTTGTAGCTACAACCAGCATGGGCTTTGATTCAACTACGGCAAAAACTGCAATCACAGAATTTTCATTTGTGATCTTTTCACGAATTGAGGTTGCCAAGGTTCGCAGCTCATCCACAGTTTGTAGAATTCCTAAGTCAGCAGAAATCAGCTTTGACGAACCAACAACAACTCCAGACGAAATCAATTCAGGGATGCGTGTTGCTAGTTGCCCCGCTTGCAGAGAGGCAAGTTTCCTCTGCGCGGTTTTTAGATCTTCAACTGTTTGACTAAGGCGTTCTTCAAGCTGATCCTTAGGAGACTTTAGGAGTTCCGTTAGACGAGAGACGAGTGCGCGCTCAGTTGCGAAAGCACGGAAGGCCTCGATACCCACCAATGCCTCTAAGCGACGAGAGCCTGAACCCACCGACGATTCACCAACCAATGACAACATCCCAATTTGCGAACTGTGGCTAACGTGGGTTCCGCCACAAAGTTCTCTGGACCATGGTCCGCCTATCTCGACGACCCTAACGCTCTCGTCATAGGTCTCACCAAATAGTGCAACCGCTCCCCACTTCTTTGCCTCGGGTAAGGTCATGTACTGCGCAGACACGTCCAGGTCCTTACGAATAGCCAGATTGCTTACTTCTTCAATCTCTGACTTTGTCTCGGCAGACAGCGCTTGTGCCCAAGAGAAATCCAGACGCAAGTAACCAGGTTTGTTGTAGGAGCCGCTTTGCAATGCAGTTGATCCAAGCACTTCGCGTAAAGCTGCGTGAACAACGTGAGTGCCCGAGTGAGCCTGTCTGGCCCCGAGTCGCCAATCTGCGTCAACCTGGGTCGAGACTTTCTGGTCAACTGAAACAACACCGCGTCGAACGAGAACCTTATGACTGATTAGACCCTTGACTGGCTTCTGAACGTCAAGAACCTCAAGTTCAAGACCATCACCGATAATAAATCCTGCGTCTGAATCCTGTCCGCCAGATTCTGCGTAAAAAGAAGTCTCATCAAGAATCAACTCTGCAATCTGACCTTCAGCTGCATTTTTTGAATCTTTGCCGTCGACAATGAGCCCCAGCACTCTTGCCTCGGTCTCCAGAGACTCGTAGCCCGTGAACTTCGTGACACCCTTGGCTCGGAATTCCGAATAAACAGAAAGATCTGTTCCGCCTAATTTCTTCTCGCGAGCGTCCGCTTTGGCTCGATCACGCTGTTCAGCCATTAAAGCCTTGAATGCGTCCCGGTCTACAGACAGCCCAGCCTCTTCTGCAACTTCCAGAGTCAAGTCAATCGGGAACCCATAGGTGTCGTGCAAAAGGAACGCAGCATCACCAGTCAATTGATTAGATTTACGTTCCTTGACCTCACTGAGCGCTTGTTCAAGAAAAACTGTTCCAGCTGTAAGTGTTTTTAGGAATGTCTCTTCTTCTCCAACTGCAGCACGAAGAATTCTTGCAAACTCTGTTTCGAGCTCGGGATAAGCCGCCTTCATGGCATCTTTAGAAGCAGTGAATAGCTCAGTAAATACTGGACGTTCAACTCCAAGAAGACGCATGGATCGAACAGCTCTGCGCAGTAAACGGCGCAGAACGTAGCCGCGACCATCATTAGCCGGAGTCACCCCGTCTCCAATGAGCATTAGGGCGGATCGGACATGGTCAGCAACTACACGCATACGCACGTCGTCTTCAACGCTTGCACCATATGTTTTGCCTGAGAGTTGTGCAGCGAGATCAAGTACCGGGCGAACCTGATCAATCTCGTAAAGATTTTCTACACCTTGCATCAGGAACGCAACTCGTTCCAGACCCATACCGGTATCGATGTTCTTCTTTGGAAGCTCCCCAAGAATTTCGAAACTGTCTTTGCCGGTACCCTCGCCGCGCTCAAACTGCATGAACACTAGATTCCAGATCTCGATGTATCGATCTTCATCAGCTTCTGGACCGCCCTCGCGTCCATATGCAGGACCGCGATCGTAATAGATCTCAGAACATGGACCAGCAGGTCCTGGCTGGCCTGTGGACCAATAATTGTCTTTCATGCCACGACGCTGAATGCGCTCAAGAGGAATGTCGGCCACTTCGCGCCAAATCCCAATTGATTCGTCATCGTCTTGAAAAACTGTTACCCAAAGTAATTGAGGATCTAGACCTAGGCAGCCTGAATCCTTTGAACCAGTGAGGAACTCCCAAGCAAACGCGATAGCTTCCTTCTTGAAGTAATCGCCGAAGGAAAAATTTCCATTCATCTGGAAGAAAGTGCCGTGACGTGTGGTCTTGCCGACCTCTTCAATATCTAGCGTGCGAACACACTTCTGCACGCTAGTCGCGCGCGAATACGGAGCCGGAACTAATCCGCTCATATAGGGAATGAATGGAACCATTCCGGCAACTGTGAATAGAAGAGAAGGGTCTTCGCTAATGAGCGAAGCAGAAGGAACAACTGTGTGGCCTTTGCCCTCGAAGAAATCGAGCCAGCGCCGGCGAATCTCGGCGGTCTGCACGACTACTTGGTTGAAGGCTTAGTGGCTGGTGACTTTTTTGCCGCAGGCTTTTTTGCAGCTGCAGGCTTCTTCACTGGAGCTTTCTTGGTTACTGGCTTCTTTGCTGACGGCTTCTTTGCAGCGCGTGGAGTTCCAGTTAGTTCAGCAGTACGATCAAGAAACGCTTCGGTAGCGGTCTCTGCTAGTTCTTTGCCTCGAGCGGTTGCATCAGCAAGAAGTGCTTGAGCATTTGGGTTTTTATCTAGTTGCTTCTTAATTTCCACGCCCGCGAAAATACCTACTATTAGCCAAAACATCTTCTTCATTTGCTTCCTACTTTTTCTTGCCAATTAGAGCTGAACGCAAACTTTGAGTCAAGCCCGCAATTTTCACCAGGGGTGAACCAACTGCTGATGAGAAAACAGCTACCAGTGAGCTGATGTTGGAACTTACTTCGGCTACGTTTTCGGTGATTACGTCAACGCGAGCAAGTTGCTTGTTTGTTGCAGTAACTGTTTGGGTGAGTTCAGTGAGCAGTGGAGCTACGCTCTCGTTGAGATCGCGAATTGAATTGCGAGTCTCGTCAAGAACGCGCCCAAGCTTAAGCAACGGCACGGCAGTGAATAGCACTAAAAGGACGAATCCCCCAGCTGCTACCAATGCTGCAATGTCTCCACCGCTCATCTGAACTCCCTAATTTCTTAAATGTGTGATCCGTTATTAACGGGCTGCGTAGTACTCAACCACAAGCTGAACTTCACAGGTAACTGGAACTTCAGCGCGCTTTGGACGACGAACAAGTGTTGCGTGCAACTTGTCTAATGAGACGTCAAGGTATCCAGGTACTGGAGGTAGGACATCTACGTGTCCGCCAGCGGCAGCAACCTGAAAAGGCTCGGTGATTTCACTCTTCGCGTGTACGTGTACCAACTGTCCTGGCTTTACACGGAATGAAGGGCGGTCAACGCGCTCTCCGTTAACCAGAATGTGACGGTGTACAACCATCTGACGTGCCTGAGCAATAGTGCGCGCAAATCCTGAGCGCAAGACAATTGCATCTAGACGCATCTCAAGAAGCTCAACTAGGTTCTCACCAGTTAGGCCTTCGGCGCGCTTTGCCTCAACGAAAGTTTTGCGAAGCTGAGCTTCGCGGATACCGTATTGAGCGCGAAGACGCTGCTTTTCGCGAAGACGAACAGCAAAGTCACTATCGGCTTTTTTCTTGGTGCGGCCGTGCTCGCCTGGAGCATATGGACGCTTCTCTAGATACTTTGCAGCCTTTGGAGTAAGTGCTAATCCCAAAGCTCGCGACAAGCGAGTCTTGCTGCGGGTACGTGTTGTCTTTGACACGTGTTCCTTTCATTGAATCCGAAGATTCCTATAGCGGTAAATGTTCACAAGTCGGATCGAGGTGATCCTCTGCCACGGACCTTCTGGCTATAAGAAGGTCGCACCGTGAATTGAGCATTAGTTCAGCCGCGATCAAATGCTCCAGTCGGCAACCTGTCTATCCTAACAGCGAGAAGCCTATGAATAAAGGGCACTTGACTATTTCTTAAAGCCTCGAATGATTGCTCTCAACTTGGGCCAGCGCTCTACGAAATCGCGTTCGACACCTATTTCCTTGGGATGGTAATAACTCCGATGGAGGGTCTTATCATCCAAATATCGCTGCGGAACAACTGATTTGGGGTCATCGTGCGGGTACAAATAGCCAACACCGGCTCCCGCCCCCTTGGCCCCACGATGATTTGAGCTTCTTAGGGGCTTAGGTACATCGCCAAAGAGACCAGAGCGAACGTCCTCGAGGGCTGAATTTATTGCGTTGTAGGCGGAATTGGATTTTGGCGCCATCGAGAGATAAATCGTGGCTTGAGCCAGTGGGATCCTGCCTTCCGGCATGCCAATCATCGCCACTGCTTCAGCTGCGGCAACCGCAAGCGGCAATGCCTGCGGGTCTGCTAAACCAATGTCTTCAGAAGCCAGAATTATCAGACGCCTGGCGATAAATCGCGGATCCTCCCCTGCCTCTATCATTCTCGCCAAGTAGTGAGTAGCAGCATCAGCGTCTGAGCCTCGAACTGACTTAATAAACGCGCTGATTACGTCGTAGTGCTGATCCCCGTCTTTGTCGTATCGAACCAGAGCTCGATCCATGGCTGCCTCAAGGTGCTCAAAAGTCAACGCAACTGGTTGGCCATCCGGGCCTGCCCCACTCAGTGCAACATTAGCTGCCGCTTCAAGAACGGTAAGCCCACGACGAGCATCACCGATAGCCAAAAGTGCTATTTGGGCAAGGATATCGGGGTTCGCACTAACGGAATTCTTCAACCCCTGTGGGGCCTCAATTGCCCTCTCCAAGAGCGTGACGATGTCCGAATCGTCGAGCGAGGTTAGCGTCAGAAGCAGAGATCTCGAAAGCAGGGGCGAAATTACCGAAAAACTAGGATTCTCGGTGGTAGCTGCAATCAAAACGATCCAGCCGTTCTCAACGCCAGGCAGCAAGGCATCTTGCTGAGCCTTGGAAAAACGATGTATTTCATCAAGAAAAAGAACCGTATTGACACCATATGCGTCCCTGTCAGCCCTAGCTCTTTCCATCACCTCACGGACGTCTTTGACTCCGGCGGTAATCGCGCTCAATTCCACAAATCGTCGGCCACTTAATCTAGCCACGAGTTGGGCAATGGTTGTTTTACCGGTTCCCGGCGGACCCCACAGAATCACAGACACCGATGAATTGTTCTGGCCCGGCTCAGCCTTTTGCGCAAGAGCCTGAAGTGGGGAGCCTGGTTTCAAAATTTGTTGCTGACCGACCAGTTCTTCGAGGCTATTTGGCCTCATGCGAGCTGCCAAAGGCATCGCGCCACTGAAAAGGCCAGATTGATCAGACATGATTTCAGGCTAGCCGATAGAGGCATACATTCAATGCCATTAGAGGTTGAAAACCTGCGTAAAATCGTTCGAAGGCAACAACCAAAGGATTGAAAATGTCAACGAAGAAGAAGACCCAGAACATTTACGCTTCCGCAGCAGCTAGCGCTGCAAAATTTGAGGCTCACAAAGCCGAGATTGCACGCGTTGAGAACCTGCGGAAGACCGACAATCGGTTCGCAATCCTTGTTTCGGCTGGAGCCGTGGCAATTGCTGTGCTTCTACAGTTGGCGTACTTTGGCTTTGGTCCAGGCGCAAACTCGCAAACAGACGCAGCTGCACCTAGCGAATCAACCAATTCAGCAGTCGTCCCAGACCCAAGCCTTGCAGAGGCGCGTTCATGGAATGGATCTATTGAGGTTGGCGGGAAGAATCTTGAAGTGACCCTAGATGGCGCTGCAGCCCCACAAGCGGTGGCCAACTTTCTCTCTTTGA
>JBFYON010000011.1:0-8171 GCA_041303755.1 Micrococcales bacterium
GCTAGTGCCTTGGCAAGATCTAGCAACCCGGTCTTGTCTGAAACAGAAAGCAGAGCGCGCTTGATTTCAACGCGATCGCGGTGACGATAGTCAGCTGGCTTGTGGTCGTTGTGTGCGGCCATGATGAAGCCCCTCTTACTTAACTAGAGATGGAAGGTGGATTTTCTTGGTGGCGATATCTTTGACGGTCGCAATAAGCAACTCGCGTTCAACAACCTTTATGCGTTCATGCAGATCGTATTCGCTATCTTCCGCCGTGACCGGCACGCTTGCTTGCGCAATGTGTGGTCCGGTGTCAACACCTTCGTCGACAACGTGAATGGTGACACCCGATACCTTTGCCCCAGCAGTCAGGGCGTCACGCACTGCGTGAGCGCCTGGGAACAATGGCAAAAGTGAAGGATGGGTGTTAATTAGGTTTGGAGTCAATGCAGAAACAAAATTTGCCGGCAAGATTTTCATAAAGCCGGCTAGTACAACTAAATCTGGCTTGAAGTGATTAATGTTTGCTAGCAGCACATCGGCCCACTTCTCACGCGATTCAAATGCGCTTGGTGAGACCACAAAGGTTGGCACACCAAAGTGTTCTGCGTGAGCCAGTCCGTCAGCTGGATTATCGGAACCCACGGCAACAATTTTTGCCCCAAATAAAGGGTTCTCAGTTGCCTCAAGTAAGGCTCTGAGATTTGAACCCGAACCCGATATGAGAACAACTATTGAAAGCATGCGTCCAGTTTACCTTTGCCCTACTGGCCAGACTTTGGCAAGCTCTGGACTAACGGGTGATCTGGCTTATCAGGTCTTGCGCTAAAGAATGCCGCCAAGATTGATACCGCGGCTACTTCAATAAACAGCACGCCAGCTGCCAACAGTGGGTTGGTGCCAATCACCTGAAGACGACCGGGGCCAACCCCACCCGATGCCAACATAACCAAGAGCCCAAATTCAACGGCGGCCACGGTCGCGATAGCAAGCCCCAAAGTAATTGCGGCACTCCAGGCAGAAGCAAATTCAAAACGAATATCATCGGCATGCTTTCGAATCAGAATTGTTGCCGCAAAAGCTCCAACCAGCGGAACCAGTAACGCAATCATTCCGAAACTCAATTCGCCAATCGGAAGTGCCGATGTAATCGGCAACGCGGGCAGCGGCCCAACTACTGTTGCCACCGGCGAGATCAACGAACCTGCACCAATCTGAAAACCAACACCAGTAAGCCAGGTGGCTCCAAAGACAATTAGATTTGGCAGAATTGCCAACTGGCCGGCGGTGACCATGACTCCACCTAAGAAGCTAACCTGCAAACCCTCGTATAACCGAATGACTTGAATCCAATTGACTGCTGTCATAGCGGCAATAAATATTGCGGATACACCCAGCAAGATAGTCACAATTCCCGTGCCGGCACGAAGTGCGGGAATGCTGACGGCACGAAGTGCCCAATGCAAATTTGCATACCGTTTCGCGAAATATTCTCTTGCCCACACTCGCTCTGCCGACTCCGGCAAAGTAGCTGCCTCTCCGTAAGCCATGCGCTTTCCGGTTAGTGACCCAACAATCACAAAGAAGATCATGAACGCCGGCGGAAGAAAAGTTCCCTGCCATGTGACCGGATAGGCAGCAGAGTGATACGCAAGTGTGCTCAACACAAACGAGATGGCTCCGTAAACCAACACCGATGCAACCCAAGCTGGCCAAAGTTCAACTGCTGTGGTTAGCCGGCGACCCATTCTGATTGCCAGATAGGCAATCAAAATACTTAGCCCCAATGGAATCATGCTGACCACAAAAAGCGGGACATCCGCAGAACCAAACACTCCGGCAGGAACAACCAATCGGGTGCCATGAGCCATCAACCAAATGTCTGCAGATGCGCGAAAAGGCACTAGCCAATCAATGCTTGGGTCATTTTCAAACAACCACACCAAAGTCAACGGTGCAAGGAGTGTTCCAATGCCGATAGCAGCGACAACCAGTGCCTCAAACGCGGCGACCAAGAAAGTGAGTCGACGATTCAAGACGAAACACTCCCCCTAGCGCGATGAAAAAAGATTTACAGGTTCTTGAAAACTTCACGCATAAGCGCAGCAGTTTCAGATGGAGTCTTACCAACCTTTACGCCGGCAGCTTCAAAAGCTTCTTTCTTTGCCTGAGCAGTACCAGCAGAACCAGAAACAATCGCACCAGCGTGACCCATGGTCTTGCCTTCAGGAGCGGTGAACCCTGCAACGTAAGCCACAACCGGCTTGGTTACATTTGCCTTGATGTATGCGGCAGCCTTCTCTTCTGAGTCGCCACCAATTTCACCAATCAAAACAATTGCCTTGGTTTCAGGGTCTGCCTGGAATGCCTCAAGTGCATCGATGTGTGTGGTTCCGATAACCGGGTCGCCACCAATTCCAATTGCAGTAGACATACCAATGTCGCGGAGCTCAAACATCATCTGGTAGGTCAGGGTTCCTGACTTAGAAACCAAACCGATAGGGCCTGCGCCAGTAATGTCTGCTGGAGTAATACCTGCGTTTGACTTTCCCGGAGAGATGATTCCCGGGCAGTTAGGGCCAATCAGACGAGTCTTCTTTCCCTTTGAAACGTTGTAGGCCCATGCCTCCGCTGAGTCGTGGACTGGAATACCTTCTGTAATTGCAACAGCAAGTTCAATCTCGGCGTCAATTGCCTCGATCATGGCAGCTTTTGCAAATGCAGGTGGTACAAAGATCACGGTCACGTTAGCGCCGGTCTCTTTCATTGCGTCGGCAACGGTTCCAAATACAGGAAGCTGCTTGCCTTCAACGTCTACGGTCTCGCCAGCCTTACGCGGGTTAACTCCACCAACAATGTTTGATCCACCAAGCAGCATGCGGCGGGTGTGCTTCATGCCCTCTGAACCGGTCATACCCTGAACAATGATTCGCGAGTTTTCGTTTAGAAAAATAGCCATTTCTTTATTTCCTTCTAGCGCTTAGCGGTTCGCGAATTCGGCGGCCTTGTCGGCAGCTTCGTCCATAGTCTCAACAACAGTTACAAGTGGGTGTGCTGCGTCGGCAAGAATCTTGCGACCTTCAAGAACGTTGTTTCCATCAAGACGAACGACTAGAGGCTTGGTTGCCTTGTCGCCCAAAGTCTTGAGTGCACCAACGATTCCGTTTGCAACTGCGTCACAGGCGGTGATTCCACCAAATACGTTTACGAAAACGCTCTTAACCTGTGGGTCATTCAAAATAACGTCAAGACCTGCGGCCATAACTTCGGCTGAAGCACCACCACCGATGTCAAGGAAGTTAGCTGGGCGAACTTTGCCGTGCTTTTCGCCTGCGTATGCAACAACGTCAAGAGTTGACATAACCAAACCGGCACCGTTGCCGATGATTCCGACTTCTCCGTCAAGCTTCACGTAGTTCAAGTCCATGGCTTTTGCCTTGGCCTCTAGTGGGTCAAGCTCGTCGCGCTCCATTGATTCACGCTCGTGACGGAATTCAGCGTTGTCATCTAGTGACACCTTTCCATCAAGCGCAATGATGTCGCCAGCTTCGCTCAAGATCAGTGGGTTTACCTCAACTAGGGTTGCGTCTTCTTTTACGAATACGTCATAAAGCTTTACGAAAACCGGAGCAACCTTGGCGGCAATTTCGTCATCGAAGCCTCCCTGCTTAGCAATGCTGAGTGCAGTTGCAAGATCAATACCCTTAGTTGCATCTACCGGCACCTTAGCCAAAGCTTCTGGGCGCTCTTCAGCAAGCTGCTCGATCTCCATTCCACCTTCAACGCTGCAAAGCGAAAGGAAGGTGCGATTTGATCTGTCTAGCAAAACTGAGAAGTAGTACTCCTTGTCAATGGCCGCACCCTGAGCAACCATTACGCGCTTTACGATGTGGCCCTTGATGTCTAAGCCAAAAATATTCTTAGAAAGCTCTTTTGCTTCCTCTGGAGTCTTGGCAACCTTAACGCCACCAGCTTTCCCGCGGCCACCGGCTTTAACCTGGGCCTTTACAACTACTACTCCGCCGATCTTGGCAGCAGCTGCCTCAACCTCTTCTGGGGTGTCTGCAGTGATTCCCTGCAGAACTGGTACGCCGTGGGCCTCAAACATATCGCGGGCCTGGTACTCAAATAAATCCACTGTGATTCCATTCATCTATCGGACAACCCTCTAAGTTTAGGGTCTCCGGAGGGTGCCTAAATCCTTGGAATCAGAGCTTAGAAATGGGTGCCACCTTGACCAGCAGGCGCTTTGTGCCCACGCTGCCAAAGTGAATTTCGGCTGTCTGACGAGCCCCTTCGCCCGCAGTAGCAACTACCTTGCCCTTGCCAAAATCTGAGTGTTCAATCATGTCGCCCACCTCAAGCTGCAGACCCTCGTTATTGCGAACCGATGAAATAGCCCCCGACCACACCTTCTTCTCTTTAGGAGTTGGGGTGCCGCCGTAGCCCTGAGCATCGGCGATGGATTCGCGGTATCGATTAGTTGGCAGCCCGCGGCCGGATCCTGATTCTCGCCAGTCGATTAGGCCGTCTGGAATTTCTTGCAGGTAGCGAGACGGGGTTGCCGACTCGGATTCGCCAAATGTGGTGCGGGTCATGGCAAGGGAAATATGAAGTTTCTTTCGTGCGCGCGTGATGCCCACGTAAAACAGGCGGCGCTCTTCGGCCATTCCGCCGGGAGTGACAAAGCTCATTCGGTGCGGCAATAGGCCTTCTTCAATTCCGGTGAGGAATACCGCTTCGTACTCAAGCCCCTTGGCAGTGTGCAGGGTCATTAGAGAGACGGTTCCAGATTCATCGTCTAGGTCATCGGCGGCTGCAACCAAAGCAACCTCATTTAGGAAATCTGGTAGCCGGCCCTCAGGGTTGTTACGTTGGAATTCTCGAGCAACCGATACGAGTTCCTCAAGGTTCTCGACGCGTGCCTCGTCTTGTGGGTCTTTACTGTTTCGAAGTGATTCCAGTAAACCTGAGCGATCGAGCACGGCTCGCAAAATTACATCAACTGTTTCGTTTGGAATCATGGCCTCAAGGTTGTCCATCAATTCGGCAAGTTGATTTATTGCACCGGTGATTTTTGGGCCAAAACCAAGATCGCTCACGTGTGAAAGCACCTGACGAACAGAGAGGTCATTCTTTTCTGCGTAGCTAGCAATCTGAGTTTCACTGGCGTCGCCGATACCGCGCTTAGGCACGTTCAGAATTCGGCGGGTGGCCAGATCATCTCTAGTGTTTGCAATTGCCACCAAATAAGCCATGGCGTCTTTGATTTCTTGCCGTTCGTAGAACTTGGTGCCGCCGACTACGCGGTAGGGAATTGCAGAGCGGATGAAGATATCTTCAAGTGCACGGGTCTGCGAGTTGGTGCGGTAAAAAACGGCAATGTCTCTGTAGGCAATTGCGTCATCACCCTGCGACTTGCTGTGAATCTTGTTAATCTCATCGGCAATGAACTGAGCCTCATCATGGGCCGAATAGCCGGTGTAGCCAACAATTTTTTCACCATCGCCGGCTGCCGTCCAAAGGTTTTTTGAAGGCCGATCAAAGTTATTTGAAATCACAGCGTTGGCGGCAGACAGAATATTTTGGGTAGAGCGGTAGTTCTGCTCTAGCAGTACTGTCTTGGCTCCTGGAAAGTCTTTTTCAAATTCGGTGATGTTTCTGATGTCCGCACCGCGGAACGCGTAAATGGACTGGTCAGAGTCACCCACCACGGTTAGTGATGCTGTCTTGGCTAATTCCCGAATTAGGGCGTATTGGGCGTGGTTGGTGTCTTGATACTCGTCTACCAATATGTACTTAAATTTATGTTGGTACTGAGCAAGTACTTCTGGGAACGCTCTAAAGAGGTGAACTGTTTCACCGATTAGGTCATCGAAGTCAAAGGCGTTGTTTTTGCGCAGCTCGTATTGATAGCGCGTAAAGATCTCAGAAATCATGCGAGCTACCGGATCGTTCTGGTCAGCGTTGCGAGCAAAAGACTCGGCATCGGCCAGTTCGTTTTTTGCATTTGAAATTGCAGCGCCCACGCCAGCGGGAGTCAGCTTGTGAATATCTGCGCCGAGCTCCTTGATCAGGCGCTTAAGAATTGCGCGGGTGTCGCCAGAGTCATAAATAGTGAAGTTTGAATCGTGCCCCAGCCGTTCACTTTCACGACGCAAAATCAAAACACACGCAGAGTGAAAAGTCTTTAGCCACATTCCGTCGGCGGCTTCGCCAAGCAGGTGTCTTACTCGCTCGCGCATCTCTGCAGCGGCCTTATTGGTGAAGGTAATGGCAAGAATTTGTGATGGCCAGGCATCTTTGGTGGCCAATAGATGGGCAATTCGGTGGGTGAGCACTCGAGTTTTTCCGGAACCTGCGCCGGCAACAATCAAAAGCGCCTGACCCCGATACTCCACGGCCTCGCGCTGCTGCGGATTTAGGCCCTCGACCAGAGGTGCCGTTGCATCGGCACTAAATACGCTCAACTCATTCATAACTAGGCAATCTTAGGCGCAGGCACTGACTTATACATTTGCGTTGGCTCTCAGTGCTCAATGCCGTCGGCTACTTCACGCAGCAGATCCGGGTGGTCAGCAAAAACGCCATCGGCACCCGAGAGAACAAACTTGGCGAAGTATTCATCGGTACTTTCTTCTGCATCTTCGGCGCGAGCGGTCCAGATGAAAACTTTAAGACCACGAGCCTTGGCCTGCTCAACCCAATCGGAGCCAAAAACCAAAACCGCGTTGAAGCTAATGCCGTCAAAAATTTTTGCGGTCTCATCAAACATTGGCTGACCCCAAGTATCAACCAGAAAAACATAGTCGCCAATGTCACCGCATACTTTTTGCATCTGCTGCAAAACTTTGAAATCAAAACTCTCCAGTGTCAGGGTGATGCCGCGGGCGCGCCAATCAATCTCGCGAAGTTTGCGCCCAAGAATTGCCGAAACCGGAAATCCCTTTCCAGCAAAATAAGCTCCGTGCTTTACTTCAAGAATCAAATGCTTGCCGGCAACAAAATCCGCCGCCAATAGTTCGTCAAGAGTTGCAAGTTGAAATTGACCATCAAACTTTGCGCTGCCCGGGCGCTCTTCAGGAAGGCGCTCGGTTGCTCGTAGCTGCTTTAGTTCGGCAAGTGTGAAGTCCTCGCAAAACCAATCAGGCCGGGTCTCTTGCCAGCCCACCATTCCCTCGCGCTGCAGGTGTGCAAACTCTGGCCGCGAGGCGACATCGGTTGTGGTTGAAAGATAGTTGTCGTGACGAATAATTAGTTCGCCATCTTTGGTTGGTACCAGATCACATTCAATTGCGTCGGCACCTTGAACAAACGCTAATTCAAAAGCTTCGAGAGTATTTTCTGGTCGATACGCGCTTGCGCCGCGATGCCCAAAAACTTGTATGCCCATTCGATTAGTAGATCGCTTGCGATCTACTCCCACTCGATCGTGCCGGGTGGCTTTGAGGTCACGTCTAGAACCACTCGGTTCACTCCCTCGACCTCATTGGTGATGCGGTTAGAGATTTTTGCCAGCAGGTCGTAAGGCAAGCGAGTCCAGTCGGCGGTCATGGCATCTTCTGAAGAAACCGGACGAAGCACAATTGGGTGGCCGTAGGTGCGGCCGTCTCCCTGCACACCAACGGAGCGAACATCGGCAAGCAAGACCACCGGACACTGCCAAATCTCACCGTCAAGGCCGGCGGCGGAAAGTTCTGCGCGCACGATGGCGTCAGCTTTGCGAAGCAGATCTAGGCGCTCCTTGGTCACTTCACCAACGATGCGAATACCAAGGCCAGGACCTGGGAATGGCTGACGCTGAACGATTTCAGCGGGCAGTCCAAGCTCCGCGCCAATTGCGCGAACCTCGTCTTTGAAAAGCGCACGTAGCGGCTCTACTAGTTCAAACTCAATGTCATCAGGTAGTCCACCAACGTTGTGGTGACTCTTGATGCCTGCGGTTACGCCACCGCCTGATTCAACAACGTCTGGGTAGAGCGTTCCCTGAACCAGAAACTTGATTGGGCGATTATCAGCTTTTGACTCTTCGTAGAGAGCCGCCTGCGCTTCTTCAAAAGTTCTAATGAATTCACGACCGATAATCTTGCGCTTGGTCTCCGGGTCACTTACCCCGGCAAGTGCGCCTAAGAATTTGTCTTCAACATTTACCGTGACCAAGCGAATACCGGTTGCGGCAACGTAGTCGC
>JBFYON010000012.1:0-7616 GCA_041303755.1 Micrococcales bacterium
GCCGATGAATGAATCACCAGCTCCGCCACAAACGGCAACAGTTGAAATCATTTGTTCGTAATCGCCAGCCACCCTCACACCAGAGGCTGTTGAAGGTAGCACCCGTGCAATAACTCGAGCGAAATCGCCTAATTGAAGGGGTTGCTCAAGAGTGCCAATGCGGCCATGGCCGACTAGATTGTTCCGCGCCACATTCTCTTGACTGGATACAAGAGCGGTTGCGTTGCCGAGGCCAAGAGCCTTAGCCAGGACATCCGATACGCCGTCTAAGACAATGTCTGCGTTCGTGTGAGCTGCATAGATTGACACATTTGATCTAATTGCTTTTGCAAGAGTTCTTCCCTTGCTTGTTTCTTCCGATGCGCTGGTAATTCCCCTCAGCAGAAAGGGGTGGTGCGCAAGAATCAGGTCAAATCCACCGTCGATTGCCTCTTCTACTATTTCCGCTGTGATATCGACAGTCAGCAACACTCTAGAGACTCGTTGTGAGTGGTCTCCGCAGACCAAACCTGGAGTGTCCCATTCTTCTGCACCGCTCACTGGCCATAGCGACTCGAAGCGAGAAATCAGTTTTGCGAGTTCAAACGACATAAGGTCTATTCAGCAAGGTTGAAGATGTCTTTGAGGTCATCTCTGCGCGATTCAATCAATAGGACTTCTTGTTCCTGTTTCTTAATTCGCGGTATGCCTAGAAGAACAGGAAGCAATGAAGCAAAGGCAAAGGCAATGATTATTCCGAATGATGTTGTTGCCCAGAAGTCTTGGTTGATCAGTTGATCAGCAATAAATCCTGTCCAAGTTAGTCCAGGTTGTTCAATGTAGGTGAATCCCAACCCGATTGTAGTTGCTACAGACCAACCAATCAGATTGAGAACGTTTGCTGGCTTATAGAAACCATAGCCACGACTCAAAGAAATCTCGTGGTAGGCAATTCTTCTAATCAAAACATCAGAAATAAAAATTCCCGACCAGGCAGCAACTGGAATAGCAACAAGGCGCGCATAATCAGAAATGAATTGCCATGGCTCAGCCAAGTAGAAGACCGCTGCAATACCAAGAGCCGAAACAAGCACGCCAAGGATTGGTTGAGCAAGTCCGGGTTTTAGTTTTGCACCTATGGAATGTAGGCCAAGGTTTGAAGAGTAAAGCGACATCGCCAAAATCACTATTGCAGAGAGAACGCCAGAGGCAATTAGAAGGTAGCCAAGCCATGGATCAATCAGTGCGGAAAAATCACTGAACAAACTTGTACCCGCGCCAGCGATTGCCTGCGAAGCATCTGCGACGACTGAGTTCTGAGCTGCTGAACTAATCAGAGCTATGCCATACGCTGCAACCAAGGTTGGCACAAACACCAGCGCCAAGAAGCCCCAACCAACGACGGCGGCTCCCCTTGCGGAGGTAGACAGTTTGCGTGCAAAGTCAGCCCCAGCAGAAGTCCAGGCTAAGCCAAACACCGAGAAGGTCAGCACTGAGATTCCGAAGGCCTTGTACCAATCCCCAGTCGGCTGAGCAAGAAGCGATTGAATGCCAAAGCTATTTGCAGTTAGAGCGATTAGAAGTATTGCTGCGACGGTTCCAAAGATGCCGACAATTTGCTGTGCTCTAAAAAGAACTCGACCGCCGAAAATTGCCAATGTAATTGCGCCACCAATTAGCAGAACAAGAACCGATCCAAACAAGATTGAATCGTTAGCCCTCTCCGAGTTAGTCACTTCTGACAGTGATTCAATCGAGAGAAATTGCATGCTCAAAAGAATTGCTGCAGCTGCAATTACACCCGACCAGAAAATTCTGATGGTGGTCAATACCGCTGCTGGAGCTGCGTTTCCATAAACCCCAAATGGAGCCCTTGACAGCATCAAGGTTGGAAGACCGCTGCGCTTACCTGCTAGCGCCCCAACCGATATAACTAGTGCGGAAGCTAGTAGTCCAAGAAAAACTGCAACTACTGCTTGAGAAAAAGCAACACCGGTCTGCGATACATACCAAGCTAAGCCAAGAGGCAGCACGGAGCCGCTCAAGCCTAGCCACGCCCAGAATTGTGAGGAAGCACGGGATCTGCGGTTCAGTTTTGGTGCTGATTCCAGTTTTACTTCTTCGATGACGCTGGCCACGGATCCAACCGGAGCAAAATCTACTCCTGGATCATCTTCAACGACGCTAAGGCTTTCACTCGCCACTACAGGCAGCGCAGCGTGCTCAAGTTCTTCTTCTAGTGCGGTGAGTTCATCTTCGGCACCAACGACTGTGTCGGCGGCAAGTAAACGATCAAATTCGTCTTCAATTGAATTCTCCAACGAAATTTCAGCAGCAGTCTCAATAGCGTCAACTACCGGCTCTTGAATCTCTGGGTCTTGATATACAGTTGCCGGAAGTTCCGGTACCTCAAGCTCTTCAATTAATTCCTCAACCACCGCAGGTTCGGCAGAGTTTTGGTTGGCGTAAAGATCATTTAGGTGTGACACCACATCCTGAATTGGAGGAAGCGGTTCGGCTACCGGTTCAAGAGATTCCAGCGGCGCAAGCCCCTTTTGTGACCGGTGGGCGTTTTCAACGGCCAAAAGAGCTTCTGGGGAGCCAATGCGTTCCATGTCTAACACCCAGGCTGAGAACTCCATTTTTTCGATATCTCTAAGCTGGGCCTGAGTCTCAAGGAGTTCCATGGCTGCCGTGATTCCGGCCTCATCAGCTTGTGCATTACCCAAGGCCTCGTGAATGGCCTCGTCGGTCATTGATCGTCGTTGCGGAGGGGTGAAATTAGTGGAATCCATACCCAAATACTAATGCCGAGGCTGCACTGGCCCCTCGATAGTTGCCTGAAAAGCACTAAACCCCAGTCATTGACTGGGGTTTAGTGATGTTGGTGGGCCCTACCGGGATCGAACCGATGACATCCACGGTGTAAGCGTGGCGCTCTACCAGCTGAGCTAAAGGCCCCTCTTTCGAGGTTTGCAGCGAACTGCAACCCCAAGAGCCTATCTTATTTTGGGTGCCCAACGCCAAATTAGAGCGAAGCCAGGGCCTTGTCGTACTCGTCCAAGCTTCGTGCTTGACCAGGCGCAGTTACAAACTTGGCAACCAGATCGCCATCGGTGTTAATCACAAAAGTGGCCCGGTTAGAAATGCCGCTCTCCTCGAGGAAAACACCATATTGCTTGGCGACGGCCCCATGTGGCCAGAAATCAGCCAAAACAGAGAATTTATAGCCCTCGTGCTCTGCAAACTGCTTTTGGACGTATTTTGAATCCACTGAGATAGCAAGAAGCTCTACGTTCTCCTTGTCAAATTTGTCGAAGTTGTCGCGAATCTCGCACAGCTCACCGGTGCAGATGCCCGAGAAGGAAAGCGGGTAGAAAACTAGAACAACCGGCTTCTTTCCCTTGAAATCAGCCAAACTCACTGTCTCGCCAAACTGGTTTGATAGTGAAAAATCTGGGGCCGGATCGCCAATAAGAAGGGTCATTTGTTTCTCCTTTGTAAAAAATTCGAAGGTTTCGCTTGGACAACCAGCAAAACACACTTTTGCTTCCCTTTGTCGTCATAAACTCTTAGAGGCTTTACAAAGCTATTGAGTTTTCTTTGTCCATCCCCCACGAATAAGGATGCCAGTTGTCGATAAATAACAACGATGCGTATGCGGTCAACACCCCAGACCAGGACCCACAAGAGACCAGCGAATGGCTGGAATCCCTTGATGCAGTAGCAAGAGTTCACGGTCGCGGACGTGCGCGTGAAATCATGCTGAACCTACTGAGGCGCTCGCACGAACTTCAACTGAACGTTCCAATCGTGCCTACCACGGACTACCTGAACACCATCGCCCCTGAAAACGAGGCCGAGTTCCCAGGTGATGAAAAAATTGAACGCACCTACCGCGCTTGGATGCGCTGGAATGCCGCGATGCTTGTGCACCGTGCACAGCGTCCAGGAGTAGCAGTTGGTGGACACATTTCTACTTTTGCTTCTTCCGCCTCGCTATACGAAGTTGGCTTCAACCACTTCTTCAAAGGCCAAGATCACGCTTCAGGTGGTGACCAGATTTTCATTCAGGGTCACGCATCTCCTGGTCCTTACGCCCGAGCATTTCTTGAAGGACGCCTGAGCGCCGATCAGCTTGATGGTTTCCGACAGGAAAAATCTCACACTGCCGGATCGCTCTCTTCTTACCCGCACCCTCGTCTGATGCCGGACTTCTGGCAGTTCCCAACAGTTTCTATGGGAATTGGTCCAATCAACGCAATTTACCAAGCCCAATTCAACCGATACCTTCACAATCGCGGCTTGAAAGATACATCGCAGCAACACGTCTGGGCTTTCCTTGGCGACGGCGAGATGGATGAAGTTGAATCACGCGGCGCATTGCAACTGGCAGCGAACGACAATTTGGACAACCTAACCTTTGTGGTTAATGCGAACCTCCAGCGTCTTGACGGACCTGTTCGAGGCAATGGAAAAATCATTCAAGAACTTGAGTCATTCTTCCGCGGAGCGGGCTGGAACGTTATCAAGGTCGTCTGGGGTCGCGAGTGGGATTCGCTCCTTGCGAATGACACCGATGGTGCGCTCGTAGACCTTATGAACAAGACGCCTGACGGTGACTACCAAACCTACAAGACCGAAGACGGTGCATTCGTTCGCGAAAACTTCTTTGGCCGCGACCCTAGAACTCTGAAACTTGTTGAGCACATGACAGACGATCAGATTTGGGGACTAAAGCGTGGCGGTCACGATTACCGCAAAGTTTATGCGGCGTACAAGTCAGCCATGGAGCACAAGGGTCAACCAACGGTTATCTTGGCAAAAACCATTAAGGGCTTCACCCTTGGAAAATCTTTTGAAGGTCGCAACGCTACTCACCAGATGAAGAAGCTGAGCCTGGAAAACCTTAAGGGCTTCCGTGACGAACTAAGAATTCCAATCACGGATGCGCAGCTTGAAGAAAACCCTTATCAGCCGCCTTACTTCCACCCAGGGCAAGATGCTCCTGAAATTCAATACATGCACGAACGTCGTCGCGAACTTGGTGGCTACCTTCCAGAGCGCAGAAGTAAGTATGTTGACTTCAAGTTGCCTACTGAAGATGCTTACAAAGCTGCGAAGACTGGATCCGGAACTCAAGAGATCGCCACCACCATGGCTTTCGTTCGTTTGTTCAAAGACCTTCTTCGTTCGCCGGAATTTGGCGAACGAGTCGTGCCAATCATCCCTGACGAAGCCAGAACTTTTGGAATGGATGCATTCTTCCCGTCAGCAAAGATCTACAACCCAAACGGGCAGCACTACATTTCAGTGGACCGCGAATTGTTGTTGGCATACAAGGAAAGTACTTCCGGACAAATCCTGCACACCGGTATCAATGAAGCTGGCTCCATCGCTGGCTTCACCGCATCAGCAACTAGCTATGCAACTCAGGGGCAGCCAACGATTCCGTTCTATGTCTTCTACTCAATGTTTGGTTTCCAGCGCACAGCAGACTCAATTTGGGCAGCAGCCGATCAACTATCGCGCGGTTTCCTTATTGGCGCCACGGCAGGTCGCACCACACTAACTGGCGAGGGTCTGCAGCACGCAGATGGCCACTCTCCACTAATTGCGTCAACCAATAATGCCGTGATTAGTTTTGACCCGGCCTACGGTTACGAAATTGCTCACATCATAAAGAGCGGTATTGATCGCATGTACGGCGGGCAGCACCAAGACCCTAACTGCATCTACTACCTGACTGTTTATAACGAGCCGTATGTTCAACCAGCGGAACCTGAAAACGTTGATGTCGATGGAATCATCCGAGGCATTCACCAGGTGAGCATCAACTCAAACCCTGGACACAAAGCCCAGATTCTTGCTTCGGGTGTTGCAGTCCCTTGGGCTTACGAAGCCCAAGAGTTATTGCAAGCCGACTGGGGCGTCTCTGCCGACATTTGGTCAGTGACTTCTTGGAGCGAACTTCGCCGTGACGGTTTGCTTCGTGATGAAGCAAAATTCCTGAATCCAAACTACGAGATTCCAGATGCATACCTGACTGCCAAGCTAAAGAATTCAGCTGGGCCATTCCTTGGCGTGAGTGATTTCATGCACGCAGTGCAGGATCAAATTCGCGCTTGGGTTCCTGGTGACTACGCCACTTTGGGTGCAGATGGTTTTGGCTTCTCAGATACCCGAGCAGCCGCGCGTCGTCACTTTAAGATTGATGGTCCATCGATTGTCGTGAGAGTGCTCGAGCAACTTGTCGCTCGCGGTGAAATCGATCCGAGCATTCCACAGCAGGCAATTGATAAGTATCGTTTGCTGGATGTTACTGCTGGCACATCTGGATCCACCGGTGGCGAGAACTAAACAAGCCACCCTCGACTGGCTTAAGTCGATTTCGGGTGACTTAGCAACGACGACGCTGAAGCGCCTCGATGACTTGCTGCCCTGGTATCGCTCGATGCCTGCCGCACGTAGGTCATCTGTTGGCCTAGTCGCACAAGCGGGCATTACGTCTTTTGTTGCTTGGTACAAAGATCCAAAATCTCAACCTTGGATTGCGGCTGACGTTTTTGGCGTTGCACCAAGAGAACTTCTGCGGTCAATTTCTTTGCAAGAGACTCTGCAATTGATCAGGGTGGTTGTTCAGGTTGTTGAAGACCGAGTAGTTCAAGAAGATGAAAGTCTTCGTGAAGCTGTTCTTCTTTATTCTCGTGAGATTGCTTTTTCGGCAGCTGATGTTTACGCGAGGGCTGCAGAGGCCCGCGGCCTTTGGGACTCTAGGTTAGAGGCATTAGTAGTTGATTCAATTCTCAGTGGTGACAACGAAGAAGAGTTAGCTTCCAGAATTGCAGCTTTGGGTTGGCGCGCCGGCGGAACTGTTGCAGCGTTCATTGGAATAGCTACGGACACAGTGGACCAAGATGGCCTCCGAAGAGTTGCCAGAAAGAATCACACCGATGTTCTAATTGGAGTGCATGGAAATCGGCTTATCGTCGTGGTGGGCCGAATCGAAGATGAAAAGAATTCCGAAGCAGACAAGCCCAGCCTTCTAAAGATCGCCCAAGAACTTGATAGTTTCTTCGGCGCTGGGCCATTGGTTATTGGTCCTGAGGTTAAGTCGGTAGCAGAGGCAACTCGTTCTGCAAAAGCTGCCCTTGCCGGTTTTGCCGTTGTGAAGGCTTGGCAAAAACCTGCAAGGCCCATCAATGCCAACGATCTACTTGCCGAACGCTCGCTAGCCGGAGACATGCTCGCCAAGCAAACTCTGATTGAAACTATTTATCGGCCACTACTGGCAAACTCCCCCGAGTTGTTGGAGACCCTGACTTGCTACTTGGAAACAGGTCGCTCACTTGAGTCAACCGCCCGTGAACTATTCGTTCATGCAAACACAGTGCGATATCGACTAAAGAGAATTTCGGAAATCATTGGCTGGGACGCAACCGGTTCGCGCGAGGCATTTGTGTTGCAGGTAGCAATGGTTTTGGGATCAATGAGCGAAACAGAAATCAAAAAACGAAAGTAGTCAAATGATTGTTGTTGTATGCCCTGGTCAAGGATCGCAGACACCTGGCTTCATGACACCTTGGCTGGAACTACCACTTTTCAAGAGTTCTATCCAAAGAATGCAGGATGCCTCC
>JBFYON010000013.1:0-9076 GCA_041303755.1 Micrococcales bacterium
TTTGCTTTAGCTGAATTGAAATCTCATTCAGACGATGTAAGACCTTGAGGCGCCTTCCCACTGTCTCTGGGCTTGGACTGAGGCGCTCATGCGGCAGGGTTTCCCAAGATGGAAATTCTAAGATTTCAGCACCTGGCGACAGTGCGCGCAATGCGGCCGCGGTGTCTTCAGCTTCACGCCCCGTGGCCACAACAACTAGTTGCAACTGAGCAAGCTTGGCATCGCGGCGCATCTGATTGAAAACCTCAAGCAAAGTTGAGTGTGCCCCCTGTGGGGCTATTGCGTCTAAACGCTTGGATTTAATCTTTGACTGCAGGGCTGCAAAGGGATATCCATCTGAAATGAGCGCGGCAAGGCGCGACAGGGCCTTGAGATTTTCTGCACTCACAGGGGTAAGTCTACGTGGCGCTAACCTTTTGGGTTAATTTTGTTTTGCGCTTCAAGCACACCGGAGCGAACAATTTCTTCTACTGCATCGGCGGCAAGCTCCAGAGTGAGCGGCAAGTTTTTGCGCTCGGTGGAGTTGAAGTCTTTGAGTACGAAGTCAGCGGTGTCCATTCGGCCGGGCGGGCGCCCAATACCAATGCGTACCCTGGTGAAATCGTTTGAGTCACAGGCAGAGATGATATCCCGCAGCCCGTTGTGGCCAGCATGACCACCACCCTGCTTGATGCGAATGGTTTCGGCATCGATGTCTAACTCATCGTGCAGCACAATCAAATTTGAAAGTGGCAGGTCGTAAAACTTCAGCAGCGATGAAACTGGGCCGCCACTGGTATTCATGTAGGAACCAGGCTTGGCCAAAATAATCTTTGCTCCGCCGTAGCCAAGTCGAGCCTCGGCCACAGCAGCATTTGATTTGTGGCTTTTGAACGAGGCGCCTAAACGATCGGCTAAGACACTCAGAGCCATCTGGCCAACATTGTGCCGGTTAGCAGAATAGTCGGGCCCAGGATTACCGAGCCCGACTACCAGAAATGCTGAAGAAGACAGATTAAGCCTTTGGCGCCTCAGCTGCAGCGGCTGCAGCAGGAGCATCTTCTGCGTGACCAGCCTGGGTCATGACAACAGAAGCGATTAGTTCGTTATCTGCAAACTCAAGCTTTGCACCCTCAGGTAGCTTGATGTCGCCGGCAACAATGTGGAAGCCTGCGCCATTGTCCTTGGTCACAAAGATCTCAACGAAGTCAGGGATGCTGGTTGCAGCAACTTCTAGCTTCACAGTCTTGTGCTCAACATCAACGATGGTTCCAGACATTGACTCGCCCACTACGTGAACAGGAACCTCAACGTGTACGCGCTCGCCCTTTACAAGCTCAACTAGGTCGATGTGCTCAATTACCTGAGTAACTGCATCCTTGGTTGCGCTCTTTACAAGAACTGATTCTTCTTTGCCATCGATAGTTAGGTCGATAACTGCGTTTTTGTGACGAAGAATAAGTGCAACCTCGTGAGCTGGCACGGTGATGTGGCGAGGCTCTGATCCGTGACCGTAAATAACGGCAGGAGTCTGACCTGCGGCACGAGCCTGGCGTGATGCACCCTTACCAAACTTGGTGCGTGTGGTGCCTACTAGCTTTGCTGCGGTGTTCATAAGTTTCTCTTCTCTAAACGGCGCAAGAGTTTGCGCCTAAATTTCTATTTTTTCTGTCGACTCAAGCGTTTCACGCGAGGACTAGCCTTTTGGCTTTGCACCCCGTCGATAACGGCCCCTTGCGGAGCCCTCGCCGTTGTTCTACTCCCAGCCTAGTGCTAGGCGTGGCCTGGAAACAACTTGTTTACGGAGTCATCCCCAAAGACGGCACTAATGGCCGCTGCGATAAGCGGTGCAATTGAAAGCACGGTCAGGTTGTCGAACTGCTTCTCACGAGTGATTGGCAGGGTGTTGGTGACGATTACTTCGTCTACAACGCCACTAGAAAGGCGCTCAACCGCTGGGTGAGAAAACACAGCGTGGGTTGCAGCTACAATTACTCGCGCTGCACCGTTTTCCTTTAGAGCCTTTGCAGCCGCAACGATAGTTCCTGCTGTGTCAATCATGTCGTCTACCAATAGGCAGGTGCGGCCCTTCACATCACCAACGAGTTCGTGTGCTGAAACCTGGTTTGGCTGGTCTGGGTCGCGACGTTTGTGAATAATCGCCAACGGAGCGCCTAGTCGTTCGGCCCAAATATCGGCCACTCGCACACGGCCTGAATCAGGCGAAACAACCGTCAGCAGTTCCTCGCCGAAACGCTCTTTCACGTGATCGGCAAGCATTGGTAGCGCCCACAGGTGATCCACCGGGCCATCAAAGAAACCTTGAATCTGAGGTGTGTGCAAATCAACTGACATCAATCGATTTGCTCCTGCAGCCTTAAATAAATCTGTCATCAATCGGGCGGAGATTGGCTCGCGGCCCTTGTGTTTTTTGTCTTGACGAGCGTATGGAAAGAAAGGGGCCACAACAGTGATGCGCTTTGCGCTGGCTCGCTTAAGAGCGTCAACCATCAAAAGCTGTTCCATCACCCAGTTGTTGATTCCTGCTGCGTGAGACTGAATCACAAAAGCATCTACGCCTCGAACAGATTCTTCGTAGCGGACAAAAGTTTCACCATTGGCAAAATCATAAGCAGTGGTTGGCACTACCTTGGTGCCAAGAATTTCAGCGACTTCGTCAGCGAGCTGTTGGTGAGCTCGACCACTCACGATCACTAGGCGCTTTTTGTTACTCGCTGTGATTTCCAATGTGGGCTCCCGCTCTTGTGGTTTAGTGTTTAGTTTTTTGAAGCTTCAGCAGCTTTGGTTCCTGGACGATTCGCCACGACCCAACCGGCTAGGTTTCGCTGTGGTGCAACGCTCATAGCCAAGTCGCCTGAAGCTACATCTTTTCTAACTACGGTACCTGCTGCTGTGTAGGCACCATCACCAATAGTAATTGGTGCCACGAAAACGTTATGAGAGCCAGACCGGACATGTGAGCCAATCTTGCTGGTGTGCTTATTGATTCCGTCGTAGTTAGCGAAAATTGTGCCGGCACCAATGTTGGTTTCTTCGCCGATCTCAGCGTCTCCGACATAGCTAAGGTGAGGAATCTTGGAGCCGCGACCAATTTTGGCATTCTTGGTTTCAACAAAGGTTCCAATTTTGCCTTGATCGCCGAGCTGAGTTCCTGCACGGAGGTATGCAAACGGACCAACCGATGCGCCCTCGCCAATGACCGAACCGGTGACCTGAGACTTTGTGACGGATGAATCAGAACCAACTTGGGAATCAACCATGAACACCTCTGGGCCGATTGATGAGCCCTCACCAATAACTGTGAAACCACGAAGTTGCGTTCCAGGTAGCAAAGTGACGTCTTCACCAATTTGAACAGTTACATCAATCCAGGTTGAACTTGGGTCAAGTATTGATACTCCCGCGCGTTGCCAGGCTTCACAAATTCTGTAATTCAATTCAGCGGCAACTTCAGCAAGCTGAACTCTGTCGTTGATGCCGGCGATTAACCAGTTATCGCTGACGGCAAGCGCCTGAACTTTTTTACCCTCGTGCAAAAGTTCTGCGGCAACATCGGTTAGATATTTTTCACCTTGAGCGTTGTGTGAACCAACTTTGCCGAGTGCCATTCGAAGGTGAGCGGCGTCAAACACGTAAATTCCCGCGTTGATTTCAGCAATCTCAAGCTGGCTGTCATCTGCATCGCTATGTTCGATGATCTCAATAAACTTGCCGTCATTGCTTCTGATAACGCGACCGTACCCTGTTGGGTCGTCAACTACTGCAGTCAAAATCGTTGCGGCGAAATTACCTTCAAGATGCGAGTCCAATAGCGACTCAAGGGTTGGCACGTCTAGTAGCGGAACATCGCCGCTGGTCACAATCACAGCACCGTTAAAGTCGGCAGGAAGCGAATCGAGTGCACACTCAACAGCGCGGCCCGTACCAGGCGTTTCATCTTGATGCGCAATGGTGACTGTTGGAAAGTGGGTGTTGATGTAATCGGTTAGAGCTTCTTTTTGGTGGCGAATCACGGGGATTACGTGAGCGGCACCCAACGAAGTTGCGGTTGCCAGAACGTGACCCAAAAGCGGCAGGCCGGCAAGTTCGTGCATAACCTTAGGTTTTTTGGAGCGCATCCGAGTGCCTTCGCCTGCGGCCAGAACGACCACTGCAAGGTGTTTCTCGTTCATCTAACTCCTGTCAAAATTCGCCAATTACTTGGCTTGCTCCCCCACCAGGACTCGAACCTAGAATGCCGCATCCAAAGAGCGGAGTGTTGCCATTACACCATAGGGGAACATGGGCCGAGGCCCACAAGGCAAGTCTGCCAGATATGGGCGCACTTGAAGTGTTGCTTTAGCTATTTGCCCTGCAGTAGCTCGGAAGCCTCTAGCCATTCAAGTTCGAGCCCGTCACGCTTGGCGTTGAATGCGGCCTGCTTGGCGGCCATTTCAGCCAAGCCTGAATAGTCAGACGGGTCGTGGATTGCCATTGCCTGATGAAGAGTTGCCTCATCGCCGGCGAGTTTCTCAAGCGCACGTTCGATGCGACCCAAATTCTTTTCGGCATCCCGCAAGGCACTGCCAGAGAGACGAGGCAAAGCCGCGGACTCTCCTTTGCCGCCTTGAGACTTAATTGGCTCGGCAGGATTTGCCTTGGAGTTTTTGGTCGCGGATAGCGAGTGCTTTCGTAGTTCAAGATATTGATCAACGCCACCCGGCAGGTGTCTCAGGCTTCCATCACCCAGCAATGCGTACTGCTGATCAGTAACACGCTCAAGTAGGTATCGGTCGTGGGAAACCACGATCAGCGTTCCTGGCCAACCGTCTAGCAGGTCTTCCATCGCCGCCAAAATATCGGTGTCTAGGTCGTTGGTTGGCTCATCAAGAATCAGCACGTTTGGCTCACCAAACAAAAGTCTTAGAAATTGGAGCCTACGTTTTTGACCGCCAGATAGATCTGAAATTGGAGTTTGCAATTGAGCCTGAGTGAAACCAAGTTGTTCCACCAGTTGGCCAATGCCAACCTCTTTCTTGTCTACGACGAAGAATGATTTTTCTCGAGCAATCAAACTGAAGATGCGCTCTTCAGCAAATTGATCAAGTTCGCGCACCTCTTGGCTCAACGTTGCAATGTTTACTGTCTTGCCGCGCTTAATTACACCGGCTGAAGGGTCCAGTGTTCCCTGGATCAACTTGAGCAATGTTGTTTTGCCGGCACCGTTGACACCAACTAAGCCAACTCGATCACCTGGCCCCAGGCGCCAAGTCACGTCATGCAGTAACTCGCGTTCGGCTATTGAGTAACTCAGGTTTTCGATGTCCAGAACATCTTTACCCAGGCGCTGCGTTGCCAATTTAGATAACGCAACCCGGTCTCTTGGCTCGGGCTCATTAGCAATTAGCTCCGCCGCCGCGTCCATGCGAAATTTAGGTTTTGTTGTTCTTGCCGGTGCGCCTCTGCGTAGCCAGGCAAGCTCCTTGCGCATAAGGTTTTGGCGCCTTGACTCAGAAGCCGCTGCACTGCGATCTCTTTCGTTGCGCTGCAGAATATAAGCCGCGTAGCCTCCCTCAAAAGGTTCAATGATTCCGTCGTGAACCTCCCAGGTAAGGTTGCAGACCTCATCCAAAAACCAGCGGTCGTGAGTCACAACGATAAGTCCGCCAGAGTTATTCGCCCATCGCGTCTTCAAGTGCTGAGCCAACCAAGCAACACCCTCAATGTCTAAGTGGTTGGTTGGCTCGTCCAGCATCACAATGTCTAGATCCTGAACCAGCAATTTTGCGAGTGCCACTCTTCTGCGTTGCCCGCCCGAAAGTTCGCCAACCTGCTTATTCCAGTCCAAATCATTTAGCAGCCCAGAAATAACATCGCGAACTTTAGGATTGCCCGCCCAAATGTGTTCAGACACTTCGCCAACCACCGATTGACCAATGGTTAGACCCGGGTCAATCACATCTGCTTGATCCAGAAGCCCAAAACTTAAGCTGCTGCGATGCGTAATGCGCCCGTCATCGGGTTGGATTCGCTTGGCAAGTAGTTTTAGCAGTGTAGATTTTCCATCACCGTTGCGGCCGACAATGCCTATTCGGTCACCATCATTTACCCCAATGGTTATTCCGTCAAAAACCTTCTTGGTTGGAAACTCAAGTGAGATGTTTTCAGCACCCAGTAAATGCGCCATTAGTTTTTCTCCAAGAGCGTTCCCTTGGCTGGTCCAAATGTAGAAATGGCTATGTAGCCCTCATAGGTCAAGTGATTTGCTATTGACTTTGCCGCTTCCTCAGATTCGGCAAGCATTGCAACCGTTGGCCCGGAACCAGAAACCATTGCGGCCAATGCCCCGGCAGCAAGACCTGCGTGCATCGTTATTGACAGCTCTGGCATTAACGCCACGGCAGCATCTTGTAAATCATTGTGCAGGTGCTTTGCGACCTCGCGCGCATTGCCATGAACTAGAGCTTCAATTAATTCATTAGGTACTTGAGGTGCAGGAACCTGCTTTGGGTCTTCTCCGCGTGCCAAGCGCATTTCATCCAACTTGGCGTAAACCCTTGGAGTGCTAAGTCCAACATCCATCGGCACTAGTACCCAATGAAGTTTTTGGACACGATCAATGGGTTCAAGTTTGTCTCCCTTGCCAAGCCCAAGGGCGGTTCCTCCCAAAAGCGCAAATGGAATGTCCGCTCCAAGTTCTGACGCAGCCTTAATTAGGGCCTCGCCATCAACATGAGTTTCCCACAGCTCATCAACGGCCAAAATCGCCGCGGCCGCATCTGCCGATCCGCCACCCATGCCGCCTGCTACAGGAACGTTTTTTGTTATTTCAAAACTTACTTCTGGTGCCCTAGCTATGTTCGCCAACTTGGCAATCTCTTTGGCTGCGCGAACAACCAGGTTGTCTTCACCAGTTGGTACGGCAGCAATTTGCTCTGCAGAAAGCGCACCAGAGACGGAAACTTTCCAGCGCGAACTGTCACTAACCCTAACTGTCTCTCTTACATCCAATGCTTGGTAGATGCTCAGCACCTCGTGGTAGCCGTCATCCTTTAGGGCCCCTACTTTGAAAAAAATGTTTATCTTGCCCGGAGCACTGGCGATGATTTCAAGAGTCATTTCTGATCCAATCTTTGGTGCAGTTGAATCAGCACGCTCTTCCAATAAGTTTGGCGCGCGCTAGCCTGCGAATCATCCTTTAGCAATTCATGAAGAATTACTGCGGAAGAACCGGCTTCATTATTTTCAAAAGTGATCACTGCTCTGGAATTATCGTCAAAAGCTAGAGTGACTTTATTTCCTTTTGCAGAAATCAATCTTGGTTGATCTGTTGTCTGCCAAGATTTGACATCACTCATCACCGATAGCACCTGGCCCGCCCCGGCTGAAAATATTTCTGTGGCTTGAATCTTGAGCGCCATTATTTTGCCCTCGCAATCGCAACAAACTGATGCACGTCTAGCTCTTCACCACGAGCTTGAGGACTTATTCCAGCAGCCAACAAAATTCGTTCCGCCTCAGCGGGTGAGCCAGCCCAGCCTGCCAACGCTTGGCGCAGAGTCTTGCGTCTCTGGCCAAAAGCGGCATCAGCTACCTCAAAGGTTGCGATTCTGAGTTGCTCATTACCAAGTGGAACCGATCGCTTGGAAAAGTAAACCAATGCGGAATCCACATTTGGTGCAGGCCAAAAAATGTTCCTGCCTACGTTTCCCGCCAATGCTGAGTCTGCGTACCAAGCCAACTTGACACTTGGAATTCCATAAATTTTTGAACCAGGCTCAGCGGCCAAACGGTGAGCGACTTCAGCCTGAACAAGCACTAAACCAGTTTGAATAGATGAGAACTGCTCCAAGAAGTGCAGCAGCACGGGCACCGAGATGTTGTATGGCAAGTTGGCCACGAGTGCGTCTGGTGCAGCCGGCAACACCTCAACGCGGAGCGCATCGTCCCTGACCAAGGTGAAATCAGTGCCTGGCGCGCGCTTTGCGATTGTGCTTTCAAGCTCTGCTGCCATTTTTTGGTCTATCTCAACGGCGATTACTTTCTTGGCTACTTCTAGCAGACCAAGCGTCAGCGAACCAAGCCCGGGGCCAATTTCAACTACGGTTTCGGAGCCGTTTAGTTTTGCTGCGGAAACGATTCTCCGAATGGTGTTTGGGTCCGTTACAAAGTTTTGCCCAAGTTTTTTGGTTGGCGTGACATCTAGCCGCGAAGCAAGTTCGCGAATATCTGCCGCGCCAAGAAGTTCAACCATTAGAAACCTACTGACCAATCTCCATATACCGTTTCTGTGTTTATAGCCAGCTGGGAGCACAGTGCGTTTAGGTCTTGGTCACGAACTGACGCCATGAATCTTGCGGTAACTGGCACTAGGTAGGGTGCGTTTGGTCGCCCCCGGAATGGCTCCGGTGCCAAGAAAGGGGCGTCGGTTTCAATCAAAATCAACTCTTTGTCTGCCATGGCGAGCGAATCGCGCAAGTGTTGATTTCTCTTGATTGTGATGTTTCCAGCGAATGACATGTACCAGCCGTTGTCATTGCAAATTTTGGCCAGGTCCGTGTCACCCGAGTAGCAGTGGAATACTACTTTCTCCGGCGCACCCACGCGTTGCAGAGTCTCAACTACCTCATCGTGCGCATCGCGATCGTGAATCATGAGAGCGATATTGTTTTCTTTAGCAATGCGGATGTGCTGTTCGAAAGAATGTTTCTGCAACTCGATGGAGTCTGCACCCTCGGTGCGATAAAAATCTAAACCCGTCTCTCCGATTGCTCGGACTCTTGGCTGCGCTGCCAGAGCTTCGATTTCGGCAATAGCCGCATTCAGGCTTTCAATATTTTCATAAAGCGGAGCTTCGTTTGGATGCAGGGCAACTGCCGCAAGCACCCGCTTGTCTTTTGTCGCTAGCTCGGCACACCATTTGGAGCTTTCCAGAGTCACGCCAACTTGGACTACGCCTTTGATGCCCACGCTTTGAGCAAGGTCTAAGTTTTCCTGCCATGGCATAACTCCAAGATCTTGATCGAATTCAAATTCCAGGTGGCAGTGATTATCGTAGATTGCTACCTCAAGCGGCTCAGGCGGTGGCGGGAATGCT
>JBFYON010000014.1:0-7157 GCA_041303755.1 Micrococcales bacterium
TCGGCACCTTTGCCGGCTGCAGTTGCACCTACAGTTGCACACTGAGCACCATATGAAGCAGCAGAAGCCGCTACCGGCGCAGCGCTAGCTGCAGGGGCGAAACCGATTGTTGAAGCTGCCACTGCCAAAGCAGTAGCTGCGATTGTAAATTTCTTCACTTGATTCGTCCTCCATGGATTGGATCGAGGACTTTCCGGCGGAAAGTCCGCGACGGTCTTGATTGGGGGAGTCAGTCTTACCTGCCAACCCCTTTGTCGACCGAAGACTGAGTCTCTCCACCCCTATTTCTAGGGGCCAAGTGCCCGGGCATTTAAGCCGGATATGTCGTTGCACTTGCTTTGGGATACTCCCTCAGTAGTTTCCGAGACTACTCCTGAAATTCCCTCGAAAATCCCGTTTTTCGTAACGTTTTGATAAACGAACCCTGAAGCCCTTTTCCCGTAAGGACCCCTCCGCACTCCATAATTAAAACTATGGAAAACCACCTAGTTCACAATGCCCAAAAACACCGATACGAGATTTTCATCGGTGCTGACAAGGTGGGCCACCTGGATTACAGCTTGATGCTGAATGAGATTCACTTCACCCACACCGAGGTCGACCCGGCACAGCAGGGAAAGAATCTCGCGGCAATTTTGACCAAGTTCGCACTCGACGATGTTCGAGCACAGGGCAAGCACAAGGTGGTTCCGATTTGTTCATACACCGTGCGCTACATGGACAAGCATCCTGAAACTCAGGACCTACTGCTAAATCCAATCGAAGAAGCGGTGGCAATGTGCAAGTTGCCGAATGTTGCGAAGGCCAGCGCGAAGCTGGGTTTGAATCCGCCAGCTTAAATTCTGGCTGAATTAAATTTCGTCAAGATGCTCGTGCGCATCCAAACGATCATCAAGCCAAGCAACTAAATCAGCAATCACTTCTTCTTTGTTGATCTCATTAAAAACTTCGTGACGCGCTTCGTGATACGCAACGAGTTCTACATCGTGCGCACCAGCTTTGCGGTACGCGTCTAATAACTTCTTGTTTCCTTTTTCACCACCGAGTGGGTCGTGAGTTCCAGCCATCAAAAGAATCGGAACATGGGAATCAATTTGCTTTGAAGGCACACCCATTAGCTTTGCGGTGTTAGTGATTCCAAAAACACCGATGGCAGTATCGGGAAAATTCTTTGGGTCATTTAGAAAATCGCGACCAACTTCTTCGTCGCGACTTAACCACTCGTAACCAGAAGCGTTTGGTGTTTTGTTCCACTTTTTATTGAAGCCAGATGAAGGCACAACGCCCGGAATCAAAATCGATGAACCGGTGAGGATTAGGCCGTCGTATTCATCGGAGTATTTATTAAAAATTCTTTGCGCAATCATTGAGCCCCAGCTGTGGCCAAGGAGCACGAGCGGCTCTTCTGGATTTTCACCAACGATGATGTGACTTAGTTGACGAACACCCTCGAAGACTGCGGACATGCCACCTTTGCCAAGGTTGCCCTGTTTCTTGGTGGTGCCTTCTGCGGTCATGCGCAAACCGGTTGCCCCGTGACCGCGGTGATCGTCTGCGTACACGGTGTAGCCCGCACGATTTAGTGCAAGTGCTACGTGGTCGTAACGAAGTGCGTGTTCACCAAGACCGTGCACAATTTGCACACAACCCTTTGGGTGAGCCACTGGCCATTCGTAATAGGTAATGTCGATGCCTTCGGCATCGGTGTAGATTCGCACAATCGGAAGAGCAGTCATGAGTAAACCCTAGCGCTTGAGGTTATTAGTGCCAGAGACTTGGCGCCTCTTCTTTTCCCTTAGGTAAAGAAGTGTGTGCGGCCCAATCAATAATCCACTGTTCCAGCTTTGGCTCCGGGCCTTGCCAGCCACCAAACTTTGCCATGAGTTCTGCCGGCGTCACGATTCCGCGCGAGCGCTTTAAGAAACGAATGCGCACGATGGCTTTGGTATAAATCTCACCGCGAATAACAAAGCGCTGCTCAAAATAAATTGCCTGGTCGTCCCAGCCAATAACTTTGCTTTCCAAATCAAACTTCTGCCAAGGCGTCAAAGATTTTCTAAATGTGATTGTCTCTGCAACAACCACCGGATACCAACCCAGCTTCTTCCACTCTTTCCAAATTCCCGAGCGGGCAGCAAGGTCGTAGCGACCAAGATCAAGCAGTGACAAAAAGATGCCGTTGTTCATGTGTCTGAAAATATCCAGGTCACTTGGCCAAACCCTAAAGCTGCGCTTGCCGACTGACTGCCAATCCACAGCCGGACGGCTGCGCATAGTTAGCAGGTCATAAAGAAGCCTGAACCAGAGGTTCATTACCAGATCACCACGCGCTCAGCCGGGTCAAGCCAGAGCTTGTCTGTTGGCTGAACATCAAAGGCCTCATAGAACGCACCAATGTTGCGCACGATCTGGTTGCAACGGAACTCCGGTGGTGAGTGTGGGTCTGTGGCTAGGCGCTGCAACACCATCTCGTCGCGACCAATTGCTCGCCAAGACTGGCTCCACGCAATAAAGAATCGCTGAGCAGCAGTGCGGCCATCAATGACCGGAGCCTCTGCGCCATTTAGTGAAAGCAGGTATGCCTTATAAGCAATTTCCAAACCGCTGAGGTCACCAATGTTTTCACCAATGGTCAGTTCGCCATTTACTTTGTGCTCGTCGCCGAGTTGCTCTGGCGAAAGCTCGTTGTACTGCTCAATCAACTTCTTGGTGCGCAGCTCAAATGCCGCGCGGTCTTCGTCTGTCCACCAAGACTGCAGTGCTCCGTCACCGTCATACTTTGAACCTTGGTCGTCGAATCCGTGACCAATCTCGTGACCAATCACAGCACCAATGGCACCAAAGTTAATCGCGTCGTCAGTTTCAAGTGAGAAGAAAGGCGGCTGCAGAATTGCTGCCGGAAAAACAATCTCATTGAAGCCGGGGTTGTAATACGCATTCACAGTCTGCGGGGTCATGAACCACTCGTCGCGATCTAGAGGTGCGCCGATTTTTGCGGCTTCTCGTTCGTGCTCAAATGCGTTTGCACGGCGAACATTGCCGACCAAATCATCGCGCTGAATTACAAGTGATGAATAGTCTTTCCACTTGTCCGGAAAGCCAATCTTTGGTGTGAACTTATCGAGCTTAACCAAAGCTTTCTGTTTGGTTTCGTCGGTCATCCAATCAAGCTTCAGAATGCTTTGACGATACGCCTCAATCAGATACGCAACGAGTTCATCCATGCTCTGCTTTGCTGCAGGAGGAAAATGTTTTTCAACGTAAATCTGGCCAATGACTTCGCCAAGTGAGCCTTCGACCAAAGAAACTGCACGCTTCCATCTGGCGCGATTCACCGGTGCACCGGTTAGCTTGGTGCCGTAGAAAGCAAAGCGCTCATTTACAAACTCATCGCTCAACAGTGATGCGGCCGAACCAATAACTTTCCAAGCCATCCAGAGTTTGATGGTCTCTAGGTTTTCTTGCTTGTAAATATTTGCGAGACCCGCAAAGAAACTTGGCATCATCACAACTGTCTCGGCAAGAACTTTCTTTTCAAGCTGTGCGCCTGCTAACCAAAGTGACCAATCAAAAGTTGCGGTTGAATTTTGCAGGTCTTCAAAACTTGTCAGGTTGTAGGTCTTCTCTGCATCGCGAGAGTCAACGTTGTTCCAGTGCACTGCGGCGAGCGCGGTTTCGAATTCCATCACGCGGTGTGCAGCAGCATCGGCATCAGTGTTTGACCAACCCGCAAGGTGCAGCATCTGCGAAATGTGCGGCACGTAGGCGTCGCGAATTTCGGAGTGCTTTTCTTCGCGGTAGTAAGCCTCATCTGGCAAACCAATGCCGCCGTGATATAGGTTCACGATGTAACGCGATGGGTTCCCCGGATCGTTGTCTACGTAGGAACCAAAGAGCCCGCCAATACCCTGCTTAGAAAACTCCCCCATCAACTTGGTGGCTTCAGCAAGAGTGCTGAGTTGCTCAATAAGTTTCAGTTCGGCTGCAATTGGCGCGGCACCCAATTCGTTGGCGCGGGCCTCATCCATAAAGGATGCATAAAGGTCGCCAATCTGCTGAGCTGCTCCAGGCTTTGGATTAGCCGAGGCTTCTAAGAGAATCTCTTTGACCGCCGCTTCGGCGTCATCGGCAAGCATGTGGAAAGAGCCGTACATGCTCTTGTCTTCTGGAATCTCTGTTTCGGCGAACCATTTGCCATTCACGTGGCGGAACAGGTCGTCCTGTACCCGGATGTTGTGGTCTATAGAGGTCTCTTCAATGCCTGGTTTCATGCTCATCCCTTTATCCTATGAGGGCTCCGCCCGGGGCTAGTTAGGTTGACTGGGGCTAGCCCCCTTCAAACACCCCGCGTTAGAATTGGGGTGTGGAACTCCAAAAAATCATCTTGTACTACGGCTTTGCGCCTGTGGCAGACCCTATTGCCATGAAGCTTTGGCAGAAGACTCTTTGTGAGTCGCTGAACCTCAAGGGCCGCATCATCGTGTCCAAGCACGGCATCAACGGAACTCTGGGCGGCAACATGTCTGACCTAAAGAAGTACGTCCGTGCAACCAAAGAGTTCCCTGGTTTCGGCAAGATTGACTTCAAGTGGTCTGATGGCACCGGCAATGACTTTCCTCGCCTTTCGGTCAAGAACCGCAGCGAGCTCGTGGCATTTACCACCCCCGATGAAATCACCGTGGAAAAGTCTGGCATTACCAACGGTGGCAAGCACCTCAAGCCGGCAGCAGTAAACAAACTGGTTGAAGAGCGCGGCGATGAAGTGGTCTTCTTTGATGGTCGCAACGCGTTTGAGGCTCGCATCGGTAAATTCAAGAATGCTGTTGTTCCAGACATCCAGACATCACACGATTTTGTTGCTGAGATTGAAAGTGGCAAATACGACCACCTAAAAGACAAGCCAATCGTGACCTACTGCACCGGTGGTATTCGCTGCGAGATTCTTTCGGCGGTAATGATCAACCGTGGCTTCAAAGAGGTTTACCAAATTGACGGCGGCATCGTGCGCTACGGCGAGAAGTTCAAAGACTCAGGTCTTTGGGAAGGCTCGCTCTACATCTTTGACGACCGCATGGTTCAAGACTTCAGCGATGAAACCAAAGTGATTGGTGAGTGCGAAGGCTGTGCCGGCGCAACCAATGCATTCCGCAACTGCTCGCACCTTGGTTGCAAAGATTTGATTCTGCTCTGTGACAGCTGCTACGCAGACCCTAAGCACAGTGAACACAAAGAAACTCACACTCGCGGCAAGCGTCACGCTGACCAAATCGGTTAGCTAAAAACTTAAAGAAAAAATCCCCACCAATTTCTGGTGGGGATTTTTTACTTTTGTTAGTGAGACTTGTGTGTAGCGTCTGAACGGAACTCTGTGTAGGTGTATGGGTTGTCCATAACCTTGGTCTCAGGAATCTCCGGGTTCATCTCTGCCTGCCAGGTTGGCTCGCCCATTTCTGATGACAAGTAATCAACAGTTGCTGCGATGTTGCGCTTAGACGCATCGACCGCTGCCTGTGAGATCTTGTGGTTGTGCTTTACCAACTGACCGTTTACAAGAACGGTGTGAACGTCTCCGCGCTGCGCCTGCATGACCACGTGGCCATAAGGGTTTAGCAGTGGGAACATCACTGGAGAGTTGTCGTTCTTGATCAGAATGATGTCAGCCTTCTTGCCAACCTCAAGCGAACCAATCTTGTCTGCCAAGCCAAGAGCGTTAGCGCCGCCCATGGTTGCAAAGTCAACAACGTGTTCTGCTCTCAAGTGTGAGTGCGTAATTGTTTCGTTCTTTGCGTGTGCATTCATGTGTTCCATCGAACGGTCTGCACCAAGTGTGCTGCGCATTGCTGTAAACAAATCAGCAGAGAACCAAACACTTGTGTCCATTGAAAGTGAAACTGGAATTGCGTGCTCGCGAAGAATCCAGGTCGGAGGGTAACCCTGACCACAGCTCTGCTCTGATTCAGTAGAAACCGATACGGTTCCGCCGCTTGCGGCAATTCGGTGGTAGCTGTCGGCGCCAAGTGTTGCTGCGTGTACGTAAACGTTTCCTGGCTTCATGAATCCGTTTTCGTACATCAAGCGAATACCGTCGTCGTTTGTTGCTCCCCAAACACCAGCGTGTGTTGTCACCGCAAGTCCTAGATCGTTTGCAACTTCAAATGCTTTACGTTCCTGGAACGCTGGATCACCAAGCACATCGAATGCCATCTGGAATGAAAGCATGTCGTTTGAGTGGTTAAGACGTTCGCGCATTAGGTTTTGGAAGTCTGCGCCAGCTGCCCAATCCCACGGTGCAGCTTGAATGTTTCCGTAAGCAAAAACAAAACGACCAGGTGATGCCTCAAGTGCATCTAGCGCCGCATTTGCGTGATCAGTGGTTGAAAGTCCGTGTGACCAGTCAACGGTTGTGGTAACACCTGCATCGATTGCATCAAGTGCACTCAGCTCGTTACCGGCAAAAATATCCTGTGGACGGAAAAGTTTTCCGTAGTTTAGGTAGTACCAAACAAAGTACTGAGTCAGTGTCCAGTCGGCACCGTAACCGCGCATTGCGGTTTGCCACATGTGACGGTGGGTATCCACCATTCCAGGCATCACGATGCCGCCCTCTGCGTCAATTACAAGTACGCCGTCAGGTGCAGTTAAGTCCGTACCGATAGCGACAATCTTGTCGTTCTGTACCAGCACATCGCCACGCTTCAAAATGGTCTTCTGCTTGTCCATGGTTAGGACGGTTCCATTCTTGAACAGCACGCCATGCTCAGCGCCTGGCAGCACAGCAGATTTCTTAGCTGACATTGAGATTCTCCTTTGAATAATTAGCCGCAGGGGCCTTTAAATGAGCTTTCTTATAGTTTGGTGTAAAATTTCGGATAGTTGTCCGAAAAAGATAACAATTTGATTTCAACCGTTATTTTTCATGGTCAACATGGGTCGTCAAGGAGGACGAAATGGATGAAGCACTACTGGTTTTACGCGTTGTTTTTGCTTTGATGGTCTTTGGCCATGCAACCCAAAAGCTCTTCGGCTGGTTCAGGGGCAAGGGGGTCGCCGGCACAGGGGCGATCTTTGAAATGTCTGGCCTCAAGCCGGGCAAATTGATGGCCCTTGCCGCAGGATTGCTAGAGCTGGCCTCGGCGATCTCGATAGGTTTTGGTTTC
>JBFYON010000015.1:0-2643 GCA_041303755.1 Micrococcales bacterium
TACACCGATGTCACTTTCCGCAACCTAACCTTTGGCATAGTTGCCGTGCACCGTGGCGTGAAGGCTGCAGTTAAGGGCGTCACTAAATGAGCCCAATCTCGTTGCCACGCCAACTGAAAAAAGTCGCCGACCGCGCACTACTCAAGGCGCTTGAGGCAGGGCTTGAAATTGTTGAAGAAAAGTTAATTGAATCCACCTCACACGCAGACAAGGTAGCTGGCGCTTCGGCCCGCCACTTGGCTGCCGCTGGAGGAAAGCGTATTCGCCCAACTTTGGTTTTGTTGGCCGCACAACTTGGTGATGCAAAAAAGCAAGAAGTGATTGACGCATCGGTTGTTGTTGAACTTACCCACCTAGCCACTCTGTATCACGATGATGTGATGGACGATGCGCCAACCAGAAGAGGCGTGCCGACTGCTCAAATGATCTGGGGAAACTCGATTGCAATTTTGACCGGTGACTTATTGTTTGCGCGTGCGTCTCAAGTAGGTTCTCACCTTGGTCAAGAATCTCTCATTCTTCAGGCCGACACTTTTGAACGTCTATGTTTAGGTCAACTGCACGAAACTATTGGCCCGTCCGAAGGCGAAGATTCAGTTGCTCATTACATTCAAGTAATGGCCGATAAAACCGGATCGTTGATTTCTGCATCGGCACAATTGGGAATCATGCTCTCCGGTGCCCCAAGAGAATTTATGGAACCAATGCGTTCCTACGGTGAAAAAGTTGGCGTTGCATTCCAATTGATTGACGACGTGATTGATATTTCTGAAGCCGGACCATCAGGAAAAACTCCTGGAACAGACCTGCGAGCTGGCGTACCAACGCTTCCGGTGTTGTTACTTCGTAAAGCTGCGGCGGCCGGAGACACTGAGGCGGTTTCCCTACTGGCATTAATCGATGGCGGGCTTGAAGACGATTCCCGTCTTGAGGAAGCCTTGGTCAGGTTGCGAGCTCACGAGGTAGCGGAGCTTGCTTATCTTGAAGCAAAGCGTTGGGCAGATGAAGCCGTGCAAGATATTGCTGCAATCCCTGAGGGCGCGGTGAAGAACGCTCTTGCACTGTTTGCTCAGGCCGTTGTAGAACGACAGAATTAATGGCTCTTACTGTAACTCGCGCAAACCAAGCAAGAAATGCCATAACCGCTGTCTTCGCAATTCAAGGCGTTGTTGGCGTTACACAAATTCCACGCATTCCAGAATTGATTGAGCAAGTAGGCGCCAACTTTGGCATCTGGGGATTAATCTCAGGATTATCTGGTCTCGGCGGAATGCTAGGGCTACTTTTCACATCCAGATTGATCGCTAGGTTCGGAACAAAAAATGTGACCATCGTAGGCGGCTCCGGGCAAGCGGTCTTCACGATGGCTTTGGTTTTGGCACACGACCCATTGGCATACCTACTATTTACAGCCTTGGGGACGCTTAGCGGAAGCACTCTCAACATCGCCGTCAACTCCCAGTCAGTTGCTCTTCAAAAAGCTATGAATCGAGTCATCATTGGCAGATTCCATGCAGCATGGAGTATTGGGGCGACGGTTTCTGCAGTTTTAAGCGGCGTGCTGGCAACCTTTATGCCACTGTCGCTCCACCTGTTGATCATTCCTGCAACCGGCATTTTTGCGCTAATTTATTTCGGTCGCCACCTTCTGAAATCTGAGGAAGACGGTCATGGAGCTGGGCAGGTAAAGGCAAAGAAGTCTTCATTCTTCAAAATGCCGAATCAAGTTTGGCTTTTGTCAGCAGGACTGTTTACGGGGCTCTTTGGCGAACTCGCTCTGATGGATTGGTCTGCTGTCTACTCAAAAAACGTTCTGCTACTAGACGCAGGAAGAGGAGCCATTCCGTACGCAGTCTTCTCGGCGGCCATGATCATTGGAAGACTTTCAATAAACAAGCTCGGAAACAAATGGCACATAAGCACCGTGGCCAGATATTCCGCTTTGCTTGCTACGGTGTCGCTTGGCATGGGTGTTTATTTAGGAACAATACTGGCCCCAGTAAATCAAGACCTAGCTTTGTTGCTTGTTTCGATTTTCTTCTTCTTCACCGGGCTTGGTTCCGCCCCGATGGTTCCTTCGTTCTTCAGTGCAGCCGGCTATGTTCGCGGCTTGAACACTGCACAGGTTTTGGCTCGCATGAGTTTTATGAACTCCGTCGCGATTATCGGCGCGAAGTACCTGATGGGTTCGCTGGCACTGAATGTGGGCGTCGCCATGGCTTTTGCGCTTCCGATTGCGATGCTGTTTATTGCGGCTGCACTTGCAGGTGTTGTTGCAAAGCGAGCAAAAGCTAGCGATACCCTTGCGTCGGCTTACCCAACTACAGGTGCAATGGCGATTTCACAAGACTAACTAACGGAAATTTGTACCTGAGCGTTGGTTCACAAATTCCTAGCGGAAATTTGTGAACTGAAGATCTACTTCTAGGTCTTTTCCTTTTAGCAAAGCCATTGTGTCTTGAAGATCGTCGCGGCTCTTGCTCTGCACACGAAGTTCGTCACCCTGAATCTGGCACTTGACGCTCTTTGGGCCTTCTTCGCGAATGACCTTTGAAATCTTCTTGGCATTTTCTTGGTCAATACCGTTTTTGAGTTCACCCTCAATGCGGTATTCCTTGCCTGACGGGTAAGGCTTGCCATCAA
>JBFYON010000016.1:0-3428 GCA_041303755.1 Micrococcales bacterium
GTCATCAGGTAGTCCACCAACGTTGTGGTGACTCTTGATGCCTGCGGTTACGCCACCGCCTGATTCAACAACGTCTGGGTAGAGCGTTCCCTGAACCAGAAACTTGATTGGGCGATTATCGGCTTTTGATTCTTCGTAGAGAGCCGCCTGCGCTTCTTCAAAAGTTCTAATGAATTCACGACCGATAATCTTGCGCTTAGTCTCCGGGTCACTTACCCCGGCAAGTGCGCCTAAGAATTTGTCTTCAACATTTACCGTGACCAGGCGAATACCGGTTGCGGCAACGTAGTCGCGCTCAACCTGCTCAGCTTCGTCTTGACGCAACAAACCGTGGTTAACAAAAACACAAACCAGCTGATCGCCGACGGCCTTGTGCACAAGCGCCGCTGCAACTGCTGAGTCAACACCACCGGATAGCCCACAGATAACGCGAGCGTCACCCACCTGCGCACGAATTTTTTCAACCTGCTCGGCGATTACGTTTCCTGAGTTCCAAGTTGCTGGAATACCTGCTGCGTTGTGCAGAAAGTTTGTCAGAACGTTTTGGCCAAACTCAGAGTGCTTAACCTCTGGGTGCCACTGCACTCCGTAAATCTTCTTTTCACTGTTTGCGAAGGCTGCTACAGGAGTGATGTCGGTTGACGCTAATACTTCAAAGCCAGCTGGCGCTTCCATTACCTGGTCACCGTGACTCATCCAGCAAATCTGCTCTGCTGGTTGACCATTCAGAATTTCTCCGCCGGCCTTTACTTTCAAGTCAGTGGCACCGTATTCGCGTTTTCCACTTCTATCTACGCGGCCACCAAGAGCATTGGCCAAAGTTTGAAAACCGTAACAGATTCCCAGCACCGGAATGCCCAGCTCCAAGATTGCTTTGTCTAGTTGCGGAGAGCCGTCTTCATAAACACTTGATGGTCCGCCAGAAAGAATAATGGCCAGAGGGTTTTTTGCCTTTACCTCTGCGGCCGTCACGTTGTGGTGCACAATTTCCGAATAAACATTTGCTTCGCGCACGCGACGCGCAATTAGCTGCGCGTACTGTGCACCAAAATCCACAACCAGGACTGGGCGATTAGCGGTCATTAGATAACTGTCTCTCTGCAACCCTGCTGTAGTAGCGCTCGGTGAAGAATGAAAGCAGCGGAATGATTCCACCCAGGGCAATCACCAAAAAACTGATGAAGTTCCATCGGTATAGGGTCCACATTCTGAACGCACCAAAGAGATAGGCAACGTAGAGCCAGCCGTGCACGATTAGTGAAATAACGGTGAGGTCTAGACCTGTATCTGGCAAGCCAACTTTGACATCGTTTGTATCAACCGAGTAATAAGCCAGGTACAAGAAACCGTCAGGTCCGGCAAGCCAAAGGTCTGCCTGAATGCTTAGGCGAATACCCCAAAGAATCATGATCAGAATCAAGAAGACACCGGTGATATAAGAGGTCACCTTAAAGTATTTCAACGCACCCTTTAGGGCAGATTCTTTGGGATTCATGGCTCTAGTTTACCTTTGCGGAATTGGCCAAAAGTGTCTGCTCGTCTTTGACTAGGCGCCACCAGAGAAATACCGCAAAGCCGGCAAAAAGCACCCACTCGGCAAAGTAGAAAGCGCTCAACCAGTTAATTTTTTGCACTGGCGCATAGGTCACGTTGATTGGTTGCAGTGGCGGCCAAGCAGAAGCCTGGCTGTGGCCATTCAAAGCCAGAATCTGTGGGGCAACCTCAATTGGTTTGTCTGGGGAGTAAACATTTACCAACTGCGCCAATGAAAGCGATTCAAAAAGATAGCTATTTTCTGGGTCTCGCGGCATGGGTGCTTCAGGCGGAATCATTACGCCTTCGAACTTGGTTTCAAATTTCTCCAAGCCCGATTCCATGAGCGCGGTTCGCTCCCCCTCAATCTCAGCGAGGTCGGCAGACCAGCCCAGCGCAATTGTGAGATTCTTCTTGTCCGAATCTACAGAATTTGTAATTAGCCAATATCCGGTTTCATCTCCGTTCAATCGGTTGGCAACCACATAGACATTCTTGGTATCAAGTTGCACCGAAACAGATTGGATGTTGATGGCGGTTGGTCCGCTGCTGTCTTTGGTAAAAGTGCGCTCAAGTTGCCACTGGCCAAGCGCTGCAAAAATTGCAGCAACCGCAAGCGACAAAAACAAAGCGCCAATCCACTTTGGCTGTTTGGCAACAGCAAAGAAGTTTGGCGCTTTTTTCATCAAATTTGTTATGCGTGGTACGGCGCCACTACAACGTCAACGCGCTGAAACTCTTTGACATCTGAGTAACCGGTGGTTGCCATTGAACGACGGAGGGCACCCATCAGGTTTGTAGTTCCAGATGCAGAAGAAGATGGGCCAAGCAAAATCTCTTCAAGAGTTCCTGAAGTACCAACCTGAACTTTGTTTCCGCGCGGAAGATCCTTGTTGAATGCCTCTTGACCCCAGTGCCAACCCTGACCCGGAGCTTCTTCGGCGCGAGCAAGAACAGAACCCAGCATCACTGCATCGGCACCAACTGCAATTGCCTTCACAATGTCACCTGATGTTCCAAGTCCGCCATCGGCGATTACCTGTACGTAGCGACCACCTGATTCATCCATGTAGTCACGGCGCGCACCAGCAACGTCTGCAACAGCGGTTGCCATAGGTGCGTGAATGCCAAGAACGCGACGAGTGGTTGAAGCTGCGCCACCACCAAAGCCAACTAGAACACCGGCTGCACCGGTACGCATCAGGTGCAGAGCGGATGTGTAAGTCGCTGCGCCACCAACGATAACTGGAACATCTAACTTGTAGATGAACTCTTTTAGGTTCAGCGGTTCAACATTTTTTGAAACGTGCTCTGCAGAAACGGTTGTTCCACGAATTACAAAAAGATCAACGCCGGCTTTAATTACTGTCTCTGAAAATTCAGCAGCGCGCTGCGGAGACAGTGCACCGGCAACAGTTACGCCAGCTGCACGAATCTGCGCAATGCGATCACGAATTAGCTCCGGCTTAATTGGCTCTGCGTAAATTTCTTGCATGCGTCTGGTGGCCTGCTCAACCGGTAGCTTGGCAATCTCGTTTAGCTGCTGGCTTGGGTCTTCGTATCGGGTCCAAAGGCCTTCTAAATCAAGCACTCCAAGGCCACCCAGCTTGCCAATGGCCACGGCTGTCTCTGGCGAAACCACTGAATCCATTGGGGCACCCAGCACCGGCAGGCCAAACTCGTAGGCGTCTATCTTCCAGCTGGTTGATACATCTTGAGGATCACGGGTGCGGCGGTTTGGCACGATCGCGATGTCATCGAAAGCCCAGGCACGATTGGCGCGCTTGCCGCGGCCGATTTCAATTTCGGTCATTATTTCCTATTCGCGTTTAGCGAGTTCCGTAGTTTGGCGCTTCGATAGTCATTTGAATATCGTGCGGGTGTGATTCCTTTAG
>JBFYON010000017.1:0-14029 GCA_041303755.1 Micrococcales bacterium
ACCAAAGACAGCGCAGTTAGACCAATGATGGCAAACATTAATTGCTTTAGAAAAACTGAAAGTGAATTATCGTTGGCAACCAAGGAATCAATCGACGAGGCCGACAACACCATGACGACTCCAAAGGTCACTAGAAAAAGTGTTACGCCAAGAAGTCGATAAAAATAAATTGATTGAGCCTTAAATACACGATCGAACAAAACCTGCAACCGCTCTGCGCCGCGCATTGATACAGCTCTAGCGTCAACCTTTGAGGGCCTGTTGGCTTTTGCTTGGCGCCCAACCTTTGGTTTAACCTGCCTTGCGCGCTCTGCCGGAGAAAGTCTTGTCATCAGATTCTCTCCAATTGAATTTTTACCTGCTGGGAGAACTGCTCTCCCCTGTCGGCATAGTCCCTAAATTGATCCATTGAAGCAGCGGCTGGGGCCAACAAAACTGTGTCACCGGGCTTTGCAATCTTTATGGCAGCCGCAACGGCATCGTGCATAACGGTTTCAAGACCGCTGATTTCAATTACATTCAGCGCTGGAGAACTCTGAAGAGCTTGGAGTACTTCAGATCTGTCTGCACCGATGACAATTGCTGTCTTGATACGCGAAGCGTATGAAGCCACAAGCTCCGAGAGATCAACGCCCTTGAGTAATCCACCGACGATCCAAATGATATTTTCGAAGGAATTTAACGAAGCAGCTGCTGCATGTGGATTTGTAGCTTTTGAATCATCTATCCAACGGATGTCGTCTTCTTCGTGAACGAGTTGGATTCGATGATTATCCAAACGAAAATCTATGAGCGCCTGTTTTATGTGCTTCGCTTCAACGCCAAACGATCTGGCAAGGGCGGTGGCGGCCGCGGCGTTCGCCATCAGATGTGGAGTGAGTACTCCAACGTTAGAAAGATCCGAAAGCGTAGAAATTTCTAACGCTGAATTTGCCCGATCATCCAGAAATGCGCGGTCGCAAAGAATGTCTTCGACATATCCCACTTGGGACCTACTTGGTAGCCCAGTCGTAAATCCGATGGCACGAGCACCCTCTAATACATCGGCGTTTTCGACCATTTTTTCAGTGGCCGCGTCATTGATGTTATAGACACAGGCAACTTTGGTGTTCTCGTATATTTTTGCTTTAGTCTCCGAATAACGTTCGAAACTACCGTGCCAATCAAGATGATCGTCAGCGAGATTCAAAACGGCGCTGGCGAAAGGCTCGATTCGGTGAAGATAGTGAAGCTGGAAACTCGAAAGCTCAACTACCAGTGCGTCGAATCCTTCTGGGTCGCGTATGGCGTCCAAAATTGGCAGCCCAATGTTGCCACAGGCAACAGCTCTTTTACCACCGGCGTTTAACATAGCCTCGACCATTTGCACGGTGGTTGTCTTACCGTTGGTTCCGGTTACTGTTATCCACTCTGCAACTCGTTGCGTTTTATCCCGAACGCGCCAAGCGAGGTCAGCGTCAATCCACACTTCGATTTCATGATCGGCGCACCACTGAATCAATTCATGACTTGGTTGCACCCCAGGTGAAGTCACAAGAAGCTCTGGTGCAAAATCAACTACCTGAGTTGGCACACCAGCAGCCTCTGGACCCACGACGTGCTTGACCTCAAGCACGTCAAGAATGTCAATTAATTCCTCATCAGCTTTCTCAGCAACAACAAGGACTTTTGCTCCAAGTTCGGCAAGAGTATCCGCAACAGAAAACCCAGTTACTCCAAGCCCAAGAACAACGACCCTCAGGTTTTGCCAATCAGCGTGCCAACTATTTAAATGGTTGAGGTCTTTCATCTTGGCTCTAGCCGTAAATCCACTCAATGTAGAAGAGTCCGATTCCGCTCACAGTGCAAAGACCAGCGATGATCCAAAAACGCACCACAACCGTGACCTGTGCCCAACCCTTCAATTCAAAATGATGATGCAACGGAGACATCAGAAACACTCTTCGACCTGTTCCGGTTTTCCATTTGGTTAATTTGAAGAAGACTCGCTGCACGACTACAGAACCAGTAACAATTACAAAGATTCCACCAATCAAAATCAACAGAATTTCCGTGCGTGACAAAATCGCTAGGGCGGCTAAAGCACCACCTAGACCAAGTGACCCGGTGTCTCCCATGAAAATCTGCGCTGGCGAAGTGTTCCACCATAGAAAACCAACCAACGCGCCACTGATTGCGGCCGAAACTACGGCCAGATCTAGTGGGTCCCTTACCGTGTAGCAACTGGTCACATTCTCTATGACCGTTCCGCAGGCCTGGTTAAATTGCCAAAAGCCAATGATCGTGTATGCGCCAATAGCCATAAGGGTGGAACCAGTTGCTAGGCCATCTAGGCCGTCGGCAATGTTCACACCGTTTGATGCACTGGCGACCAAAATATAAATCCAAAGAATAAATAGCGCGACTCCAATAACAGTGCCGAACATCATCAGATCTAGACCAGTGTCTCTGACAATCGAAATTTGCGTCGACGCCGGAGTTAGCCCCGACTCATTTGGGAACTGTAAGGCGAGCACGGCGAAAAGCGTTGCAACTACACCCTGCAGTGCAATTTTCGCCCAACCGGTCAAGCCAAGGCTTCGCTGTCTGTGAGTCTTAATGAAGTCATCGATAAACCCAACCAAACCAAGTCCAACCAACATCAATAGGACCAAAAGCGCCGAAGCCGTGGGGACTTCAAAATTTGCGAGCTTGCCAACGAAATATCCAAGGACGGCAGCAAAAATAATGACCACGCCGCCCATTGTTGGAGTTCCATGCTTAGTGTGATGAGCCTTTGGGCCATCTTCACGGATAAATTGACCCCACCGAAGTTTTCGGAACAGCCAAATAAAGCCAGGAGTAGCTAAGAGAGTGAATGCCATTGAAACGCCACCGGCAAGCAAGATAGCTCTCATGAACTGACCTCCATCAAGTTGTCCCCCAAATATCTCAGATTGGCGGATTTCGATGATTTAACCAAAACTAAATCGCCAGCCATAAGCATTCCACGAACATAGGCCAAAGCCTCGTCAATTGAGTCAAAGAATTTGGATTCACCAGCCCATGAGCCTTCTTGCTCAGCGCCCATGTGAATCAATTTTGCGGCTTGGCCGACAACAATCAATTGATCAATATTCAGACGAACAACGATTCTGCCGATCGCATCGTGCTGCTCTCGAGATGAGTCGCCGAGCTCTGCCATTTCTCCAAGAATCGCGATTGTTCTTCTTCCCGACTTGCCGAGTTGAGCGAGAGTCTGCAACGCAGCTTTAGTCGAATCGGGGCTGGCGTTGTAGGCATCATTAATGATTGTTACACCGTCTTGGCGTTCCAATAATTGCATGCGCCATCTTTCGGCAAGCGGCATCTTGCTGAGGGAATCAGCAATTACGTGGCGCTGGATACCTAGCTGATCTGCAACCGCTGCTGCAGCCAAAGCGTTCATGATGTGATGCTCGCCAAGTATCTTCAGCTGGAACGCGGTGGAACTGCCGTCTGGCCAGGTTAAGTCAAAACTTGTGCCAGCTATGGAGAGCTTTTGATTTGTTGCAGAGTAATCGGCATCCGATCCAGAGCCAAACCGTATTGTTTTTGCCGCAGTGGACGCAGCCATTGCAGAAACGTACCCATCGTCAGCGTTCAAGATACATAACGAGTCACTGCTTAGCGCTTTCGGTAACTCGGATTTTATTTCGGCGGTAGTTTCTATTCCGCCAAACTCACCAACATGGGCAAGGCCAACCTTGAGGACGACGCCGATGTCGGGTTTTGCAATCTGGGCTAGATACTCGATGCTGCCAATGCCACCCGCCCCAAGTTCAACGATCAAATATTTTGTGGCGAGTGTGGTCTGCAAAATAGAGTACGGAGCACCAACTTCGTTGTTATAAGACTCAATCGGAGCAATTGTTTCACCAGCCGTGGAAAGTATCTCGCGCAGCATGTTCTTTGTTGTGGTTTTCCCGTTTGAGCCAGTAATGCCAATCACCTTTATGTTTGATGACTGTCGTATTTTTGCAAGAACGTAGCCGGCAAGCTTTCCAAGTGCCAAAACGGAATCCTGCACTTGAATCTGCGGAATTGAAAGATCTTCGACTTTACGCTCAACAATCGCGGCAACAGCTCCGTTAGAAACGGCAGCTGCTATGAAAAGATGTCCGTCGGTCTCTTCGCCTGGTTTTGCCACGAAGATACTTCCAGCCTTAGCCAAACGTGAATCTGTTTCTACAGAACCGTGTACTTGTGTTTGACCATCGCCGTAAATCTCTCCGGATACAGCATCGGCTATTTCTTGAACGGTTAGAGAAATCATGTCCAACCATTTTCTGCAAGGGCTGCGCGTGCTTCTTGACGAGCGGAATAAGGCGTGCGCACGCCTTTGATATCGCGATAATCCTGGTGACCTGGCCCAGCCCAGAGAATTGCATCACCAGGTGATGCCAGCGATACGGCTTTGCGGATTGCCGCTTCGGGAGGAGAAACTTCAATGATTTCTAGTTCTGGCCTGGCAGCTCTGGCAGCATCTACCAGCGTCTTTCGAATTGAAGCTGGGTCCTCGAATCGTGGATGGTGATCTGTAATTATCAACATGTCACACCCTTCAGCAGCGACCTGGGCCATGGCTGGTCGTTTGGATGCATCCCTATCTCCGTCAGCACCAAAAACCATAACAACTTTGCCCGAAGTTACTTTTCGAACAGCAGCGAGCGTGTTGAGGAACGCATCCGGACTGTGCCCGAAATCCACGTAAACATCTGGGCCGGTCTCGCCTGTAACTCTTTCGGTCCTACCCGGCAGATACGCATCGATTCCAGATTCAATTGCTCTTGCGATTTCTTTAGGGTCAAAGCCACCTTCAATAAGCATGGCAATCGCCAAGCCTGCATTAGCGGCCATATGCGCACCCAGCAATGGAACCCTTGAGCGAATTGTGATTCCATCTGGGCCAGCCAAAACAAAACTTGTGTACTTTGGTGTTTCTGCTGTGACGGCAACGTGCCAATCTGCATCAACACCTAATTCGCTGGTAATCGTGACAACAGGAATTTCAGATTTTTTGACAAAATCTCGACCATATTTGGTGTCTAGGCAAACTACACCTCGACTGGCTCGCTTCTTGGTGAAAAGCGGCAACTTAGCTTCTAGGTACTCCTGCATATCTCTGTAGTCATCCAGGTGGTCATGGCTCAAATTTGTAAAACCAACCACGTCAAAATGCAAGCCATCAACTCTCAATTGACTTAAGGCTTGGGCTGAAACTTCGATGGCAACCGCTGCTACACCTTTTTCGCGCATGCGAGCGATGAGCGCCTGCATTTCAGGAGATTCTGGGGTGGTCAATCGGCTAACAATTACTTCCCCGGCTATGTGCCGCTCCGCTGTTGAAGTTAACCCTGTTGTCAAGCCAAGCTGGCGAAGGATGGCCTCAATCAAATAACTGGTTGAAGTTTTTCCATTCGTTCCAGTAGTTGCAAAAAGTTTTGGAACATTTCCTGCAACGTTGCCATAGACGTAAGCAGCCAGTTCTCCAAGATGTGCCCTTGGGTTTTCTAGAATCAAAACCGGTAGATCAATCTCTCCGAGAATTTCTAAGCCGGCTGCATCGGTAACAATAGAAACCGCACCTAGCTCCACAGCCTTAGCCACAAAATTCGCGCCATGTGTCTTTTTACCAGGCATCGCCACAAACAGATCCCCGGGTCTTAGGTCTCCGGTGTTCATGCTAATTCCCGTAAGGGCTACCTGGTCAGCAGTGCCAACAATTTTTAAGTCAAATCGATTTGCAAAATCTGAAAGCGCGACTGGCGTGACCGAATCGGGTCTAAGGATTGGAGGAATCTGTTCAGTCATATTGTCACCACTTCAACGGTAAATCAGAGGTCTTGGAGTTGGACGGTGGAACACGATAAGTTCTGAGGACCTGCTGCATGATTTTCTTGAACGGAGCAGCAACACCCAAAGACGAGCTAACGGTTCGCGATTTAAACGCAGTTACAGCAACCACGTACTTTGGATCATCTATTGGCGCTACGCCAAAGTAGGAAATGGCATATGGACCCGCGTACTTTCCAGTGTTTTCGTCTCTGATTTCAGCAGTACCCGTTTTTGCCCCAACGCGATATCCAGGAATTGCTCCGTACTTACCAATGGCTCCCGACTCAACGACGCGCTCCAACATTGACAAAGTTTGCGATGCGGTGGCCTCTGAAATTACCTGCACGCCTGGCTTAATTGGAGCATTCTTGAACTGATCAACATCTGATTCGCACCCATCTACCAGAACGGGATTTAGTCGAACTCCTTTATTTCCAATCGCCTGATACATCATGGCTGATTGAATTGGGGTTACCGATACTCCCTGTCCAAACATCGAAACGGATCGCTTAACTCCATCCCTGGCCCATTCATCTTTTGAATTCAAGAGGCCAGAGCCTTCGCCCGGAAAGTCGATAGCAGTGCGCTTACCGAGACCAAATTTCTCTAGATAGTTATACCGAGTCTTCCAGTCGACAACCTTGCCAACATTAAGAATTCCAGTGTTCGAAGATTCCGCCAAAACTCCGGTCATGGTCAGCTGTTCAAGTGGGTGCATGTGACTATCAGTTACGCGGTATCCATCTGAATTTGGAATCACTAATCCATATGGCGCCAGCACCTGCATGTTTGGTGTTCCAAGGCCGGTCTCGATAACGGTTGCCGCTGTGATTGTCTTTAGAGTTGAACCCGGCTCAAACGCTGATTGAAATATTCTTGCGCGACGGTCATCTGGCCCAAGCTTGCCCGGGTCATTTGGATCAACAGATGGTGCTTCGGCGGCGGCGAGAATGCGGCCTGTCTTAACCTCGATAATTGTTGCGGTGCCCCAATCGGCGCGCAAATAAGAAACGGTCGAGGCCATTATTTGCTGTGCAAAATATTGAAGGTCGGCATCAATGGTGAGTCTTACGTTGCTCCCCGGCACTGACTTCTTGGTGGTAATCACGCTAGATGGAATTTTGATTCCATCCACGCCGCGCTCAAAAGTTTCTTCGCCATCTACCCCAGCAAGGCATTTGTCATATTGCTGTTCGATACCTTCCATCAATCCGGATTGAGTGATGAAACCTAAAATGTTGCCAGCAACCGCACCATTTGGATAAATTCTTTCCGCTACTGGGTCAAAGTACAGCCAAGGAACGTCAAGCGAAACGAGTTTTCGATACGAAGAAGCGTTTACCCGCTTTTTGATTTGCGCGTACTCACCTGTTCCGGTAATTTTTTGAATCACATCTTCTGGAGTCATCTCCAGAATGGCAGCAATCTCAGCAGCTACCTGCTCAACCGAGACCGACACGTTTTGGCCACTAACAGTGCGACTAACCGGGCCAACCTTGCTCGGCGCCGCGTTGATGTCGTATCTGAATACGGTCTTGGCAAGCACCTCTCCATTGACATCCAAAATCTGTCCGCGCAACGCAGGAATTGTTCGAGTCACTGCACGCTTTTCATAAGATTTCGCATTGATTGCATCGGCTTGGATAATTTGAAGATCAATAAGGCGAATCGCAAAAATAGCCACGAAAGCAATAATTGCGATGATTACCAATCGCAGTCGCTTTGCTGGGTCACCAGGCGTCAGATAAGTCATCTGCCGTCCTGCCTATCTAGTGAGTTGGTGAAGCGGGAATTACGCCACCATTAGAAATTACTTGACCCGCTGGTGATTTCTGGTTAGCGACATTGGCAGCCGGGGCAACATCGGTGCTCGCTACGCTGGTGTTCAATCCTGTGGAAACCTGAGTCATAACCGAATTGGCAATCAGATTGCGCGCAACTCGGCCTTCAGTGTTTAAAGCTGCGGTTGGCTTTCCATAGACTTTTTGCTCTTCAATACTTAGGAAAACTGGATTAGCGTTTGCAATCATGCCCAATTTTTGAGCAGAGTTTGAAAGATTTTGCTGAGATGAGAGGGAGTCCACTTCTTCTGCGATTATCTGCGTGGTTGTAGTCAATTCTTTTTTCTGTTGTTGCAAATCAGCAAGCTCATATACGGCAGTAGATGTAAGGATGTGCAGCACCAGGTTCGCGAAGGCAATTCCTAGTGCGGCAATGGTGATCAGGACCAGAACCTGCATGTTTGGCTTTGAGGAACCTAAGTTAGACATTGGCACGGAACGAAGCTGGTTTAGGGCAGCCTTTTGAGTTGGTCTGCTTGGGCTGGTTAGTCGAATACTGCTCATGCTGCTCTCCGGATTTTTTCTGCTGCGCGCAGTCGAACTGATGCGGCACGAGGGTTTCTTGAAATTTCTTCAGCGGTCGCAGCTTCGGCGCCTTTAACCAGCAATCGAAGCACTGGGGCGTGCTCCGGAAGTTCGATTGGTAATTCGATGGGTGCAGATGAATTTGCCGCAGCAACAAGCGACTGCTTGGTAATCCGATCTTCAAGCGAGTGATAAGACATAACGACAATGCGTCCACCGACGGCAAGCGCTCGGATAGCGGCTGGCATAGTTCGCTCTAGAACCTCTAACTCACCGTTGACTTCAATTCGCAGCGCCTGAAATACGCGCTTTGCCGGGTGACCAGAACTCTTGCCTGGAATAAAAGGAATAATCTTTGCAATCAAAGCGGCAAGCTCTGTGCTGGAGGTAAAAGGTGTTGATTTGCGAATTGAAACTATCTCGCGAGCCACCGCCTTGGCATATCGTTCTTCGCCAAATTCTTTGAAAATACGGGCAAGCTCAGCCTCGCTGTAACTGTTAACGACGTCGGCGGCTGTCTTTCCAGAAGTGGAATCCATGCGCATGTCTAAAGGGGCTTCGTAGGAGTAAGCAAAACCGCGGTCTCGCTCATCTAGCTGCATTGAAGAAACGCCCAAGTCCAGCAGAATGCCTTGAACCTGCGCGATGTTGAGCTCTTCTAGGACTTCTTCGATTTCTTCGTAAACCGCGTGCACCAGGTGAACTCGACTGCTAAAGCGAGCAAGTCTCTCCCCCGCGAGTTTCAAAGCGCTTGGATCGCGATCAATTCCAACCAAAGTCAAATTTGGAAAGCGTTCAAGAAAAGCCTCGCTGTGACCGCCGAGCCCCAAAGTGCAATCAACAAACACTGGAGAGTCAATGTCGAATGCAGGGGCCAGTAATTCGATGGCTCGTTCTAGGAGAACCGGTTCGTGAAGTTCAGAAATTTTCTTAGACATAGGAAGTCCGTTGACCTCTAAGTCCCTAAAGCTAGGGCCCCATCCATTTACTACCTGGCTTGGTTTCAGGTTAAATAGCTGGAGTTCTAGCTACAGGGCTAGAAGAGTCCTGGAATCACCTCCGCCGCTACATTCGCAAAGGCTGTCTCTTGCTGAGCCAAGTAGTCGTTCCATGACTTGGCGTTCCAAATTTCTGCACGAGCACCAACACCAATTACGACTAGGTCTTTATCAAGACCTGCGTATTGACGAAGGGCAGCCGGAATAGTTACTCGGCCCTGCTTGTCAGGAAGTTCATCGGAAGCGCCAGATAGAAAAACGCGAAGGTAGTTGCGGGCCTCAATGCTGGTCACCGGTGCTTGACGAATCTTGTCGTGCACTGAAGCGAACTCAGCTGAGCTGAATACGTACAGGCAGTTTTCCTGCCCACGGGTAATAACCAAACCGCCTTGAAGTTCTTCGCGGAACTTTGCCGGAAGAATGACGCGCCCCTTGTCATCAAGCTTTGGTGCGTGAGTGCCTAGCAACATGTGCGTCCCCCTTTCTCGACATCGATCTTGCGCTTTTCTCCACAATACACCACTTTCCCCCACTAATGGTAGAAAATTGGCATATTTCTTGGTTCGGCGTGTCTTAATTGTCAGTAATTTACAGGGATATAGCAAGTGGAGGAAAAACCCAAAAAATCAATCAAAAAGCAAAAAACCCACCAGAATCTGGTGGGTTTGAGGTGAAGATACTTGGGATTATTCGCCTTGGCGCTTGTCCCATCGGTCTTCAAAGAAACTTCTGCGGTCTGTTTTTGGCGCGGTTGGCCTACCGGTAGCTGGCTTGGCTGCAGGTGCTTGCAAATTTGGGTTAGCAGAAGTGGCTAGGAATAAGCCGGCCAGCATGACCAGGAATCCGGCAACCCCAAATAGAGCAAACTGCAAAATTACCGCTACAACCAAGAGCGAGAGGCCAATGACCGCCAACGCTCCTCCGGCGATGATTCGCTTTGGGGATCGAGCGCCCGGTTTGCCAAGTTTGTGGGCCAGGCTTGAGTCTGAGGCATACAGGCCGCGCTCTAGTTCATCGAGAAGCTGCTGCTCTTTATCTGAGAGGCCCACGATAACTCCTTTTGGCTAGCGATTTGGGTGACAAAAACCACCTATCTAAAGTCTAAACATCTCTTGCCAGTTAGGCTATTCCCGTGAGTGAAACCCAAGTTTTGTTAGGCCTGATTCAAGACCACCTAGATGAGTTTTGCGCAGGTCGGAAATCCGATTTCGAGCAGATTTCTCCGGATTTAGTGCCGGTAATTGACTACACCCAGGATCTACTTCAAGGCGGAAAGCGCTTTAGAGCCCTGTTCTGCTACTGGTCTTGGGTTGGCGCACTCAGTGGCTCGGACATCAGGCAATCTGAAAGCCAAAGGTCTGCATCTGCAGAGGCGATGGTTGGAATCGCAGCCGCACTTGAAATGTTTCACGCTGCTGCTCTAGTCCACGATGACCTCTTGGATCAATCCGATACCCGCCGTGGCAAACCATCGGTTCACAAAAGATTCGAGAGTTTGCATGGGCAATCTGGGTGGGCCGGTTCTGCCGAACGTTTTGGTGTCGCCGGATCGGTTTTGGTTGGCGATTTGATGTTGGGCTGGAGCAGTGAGATTTTTGGTAACGCACTGCTGCAGGCACCGGATCCATCAGCCGAATCATCTTGCAGAGTTGAATTCAGCAAGATGCGAGTTGAAGTTATGGCCGGTCAGTATCTTGACGTATTGGAAGAGAATGCTGCCAATACCCGCCCGGTAGATGAAGCAGTAGGTCGAGCGAATCGAGTAATTCTCTACAAGACGGCAAAATACAGCATTGAGGCGCCCCTTTTGATCGGGGCATCTTTTGCCGGCGCCTCACCAAGCTTGCTGCGAGGCCTTTCCGCCTTTGGTATTCCGCTAGGTATGGCGTTCCAACTTCGCGATGACATTCTTGGTGTATTTGGTGACCCAGCAGTCACCGGCAAACCTGCAGGAGATGATTTGCGCGAAGGCAAACGAACTGTTCTGGTTGCCTTGACCCGCGAATCATTGACTTCATCGGTTGGAACAATTTTTGACGAAATGCTTTCCAGTCGAGCACTGACCGGTGAACAAATTTCATTCCTGCAGCAAACTATTGTTGGATCTGGGGCGTTGGCAAAAACCGAACGAATGATTGAAGAACTCGCAGATGAAAGTTTGAATGCTCTGGAGTCACTGGATATTGACCAGCGAGCCAAAAACGAGTTACGTGATTTGGCTATGAAGGTAATTAATCGCCAGGCTTAGCGGCAGTTAAGGCGCTGGTAATAGCGCTAAAGCGCTAGAAGCATGGCTGCGCGACGAACCGCAGACTTGTGGCCTTTGAGCAGAAATTCCATCGGTGTGCCAGGCAGGCTTTCCTCTATCGTGTACAGCCAACGGAAAGCTGCTTCGTAGTTCAATCCCGAATCAAGCAGCACGATCATTGTGCCAGGAAGGCTAGGAAGCGGCTCGGCTTCAAGAATGATCTCGCGCGGGATCATCAAAACACCGTCACGCTTTATTGCGATTAGGTGATGCTCTTCAATTAACCTGCGCACCCGGCCAACTGGGATTGAAAGCAGCTCGGCGGCATCGGGAATACTTATCCAGGATTCAACCTGGTCTAAAACGTCACTCACAAGACAAGATTGCCACACCTTAGAGCCTCACGGGTATCAAACCACCCCCGTGCGATGATATTGGCTGGCCGCCCCAGAAGAAATGTTGAGACTTTGGAAGATAAACGTGACAAGAAAGCGCTGGGAATGGCGCTTGTCACCGTGCCTATTTCCATAGTTGGGGCTCTAAGCGGTGCCGAGACTGGTTTGGCAGCAGAGAACACCAGTGATGCCGACCAAAACTCTCAGGCCAACGGTACGAATTCTGGACAAACTTCATCACAGATGAATCTGACCGCCGCGCCAATTAGCCGTGCTACTCAACTGAGCTATACCGTGAGGGCTGGCGACACAGTCAGCAAGATTGCCAGGAAATTTCAGCTCTCAACAAACCAACTTATTCAAATAAATAAGTTAGGCGCCAAAGCCCTGATTGTTCCAGGTCAAAAACTCAAGTTGATTGGGGACGCAGTAGAGCCGGCCGTGCAGAAAAAGGCCGACGCCGCAACAATGCACGTAGTGAAACGCGGCGAGACAATCAGTTCTATTGCCAAGGCCTACAAGATTTCAATTACAACTGTTCTAGCCATGAATAAATTATCAGCGGCCGCAATTATCTTCCCTGGGCAGCGACTCGTTATCGGATCGGTAATTCCAAAAACTATTAAGCCTGTCCAGCCAGAAGAACACACTTTACAACCCGGTGAAACATTGGCTTCGATAGCAAATCTCTACGGCGTAAACCTTAATTCCATTCTCGAGCTAAATGGGCTAACAGAATCCTCGCTAATTTACAGCGGACTAAAAATAAAATTAACTGCAACCCAGGTTAAACCTCTTGAGAAACCAAAAGTCATAGCAAAACAAAAACCTGTGGCCACACCGCTTAGCGGAGGGCTAAGTTCAACCGACCCGCACAGACCAACCAACGTTTGCGAAACTCACGGCTACCACACCGTTAAGGCTGGCGAGTCTGTAGGAAAAATCGCTGCAATTTACGGAGTTCCGACGCAGTCAGTTCTCAGCGAGAACGGCTTAACTTGGTCGGCAATGATATTCATCGGTCAAAAGTTATCGATTCCTGGTGTGCACGAAATCAAGTTTTGCCCTGACCTTACAAAAATGACAGCTGAGATGAGATCAAATGCGAAAATCATCTACAAGATTGGGCGAGGACTTGGCATAAGCGACTACGGCATTGTGATTGCTCTCGCAACCGCAATGCAAGAATCCGGTTTGCGAAACATAAACTACGGAGACCGCGATTCGGTAGGGCTGTTCCAGCAACGGCCGAGCGCGCACTGGGGATCAGTGTCGCAAATCATGAATCCTGAATATTCAGCGCGTGCTTTTTTTGGCGGCAGAACTAGCCCCACCTATGGTGCTGCGCGAGGACTATTGGACATCAAGAATTGGTCAGCCATGAGTTTGACGCAAGCGGCGCAGGCAGTTCAAATTTCTGCATATCCAAACGCCTATGCAAAATGGGAAGCTTCTGCATGGGTTTGGCTAGATGAAATCATGCTTGCCGGCGGCCAGGAAAATAAATCCGATGCCTAGCCTCGTTGGTCGTCTGATTGGTGAGCGATACCAAGTAGAACAGGTTGTTGCTCGTGGCGGCATGGCAACTGTATATCTGGCAATGGATTTGCGATTAGAGCGCAAGATTGCGCTAAAGGTAATACACCCGCACCTAGCTAGCAACGCATCTTTCAGAGAAAAATTTATTCGCGAAGCCAGGATTGCGGCAAAGCTTTCCCACCCAAATTTGGTCAACGTTTTTGATCAAGGTCAAGAGGGCGATCTTGCATTCATGGCCATGGAATTCGTATCTGGAATCACACTTCGCGATGCCCTCAAGGACTTTGGTGCGCTAGATGCAAAACGAGCGCTCGATCTTTTTGAGCCTATCCTCAGTGGCCTCGCTGCAGCCCACCGAGCAGGAATTCTTCACCGCGATCTCAAACCGGAGAACGTTCTACTTTCGGATGACGGCCGAATCAAACTCGGTGATTTTGGACTTGCCCGCGATATTGAAAACAACACTTCAACCGGTTCACTGGTTGGCACAGTTGCATACCTCTCCCCTGAGTTAGTTACTAGAGGCGTGGCTGATGCCCGAAGCGATGTCTACGCGGCGGGAATTATGCTTTTTGAAATGTTGGCTGGACGGCAACCGTTTGAAGGTGAGCAGGCCGTTCAAATTGC
>JBFYON010000018.1:0-3763 GCA_041303755.1 Micrococcales bacterium
GGAGCCGAAGGTTGGTAAAGAAATTTAGCTAAAAATGATTGTGCGATCACCGTCAAGAAGAACGCGGCGTTCGGCAAACCATCTGACTGCCTGGGTGAGGGTCTTTGACTCAACATCTTGACCAATTGAAACCAAGCGCTTCTTTGAGTCGGAGTGTTCCACACGAACGACGTTCTGTTCGATGATTGGACCCTCATCTAGGTCGGCAGTAACAAAATGCGCGGTCGCGCCGATAAGTTTCACTCCGCGCGCGTGCGCCTGGGCATAAGGATTCGCACCCTTGAAACCAGGTAGGAAAGAGTGGTGGATGTTGATTATTTTTCCTTCAAATTCTTTACAGAATTCCTCACTCAAAACCTGCATGTATCGAGCCAAAACAATCAATTCAATTCCGGCAGTCTTGATGTAGTCGCGAAGCGCTGCTTCAAAGGCGCGCTTGTCAGCCTCACCTGAAATTGGGTGCACCTCAAAAGGGACTCCGTAGAACTCGGCAAGCTCTTGTAGGTCCGGGTGGTTTCCAAAAACCACCGGCAATTCAACCGGTAACTGTCCGGCGCGCTGACGGAACAACATATCGTTCAGGCAGTGAGCGCTCTTGGACACCAAAACCAGGGTCTTCATTTGGCGGCCAACCTCGTCAAGTTCCCAGGTCATTGCATAGCGTTCGGCTACTGGCTGAATTTGCTTTTCAAAGTGTTCCCTAGGCACCGCCGACTCAATCTGCAGGCGCATAAAGAACCGCCCGGTGTCATCTGAGGTGAACTGAGAAGATTCGGTGATATTGCCGTTTGCAGCCACAATTGCCCCCGAAATAGCGTGGACGATTCCAGGCTGATCCTTGCAAACGAGGGTGAGTACCCAGTGGGTATTGGCTGAAGTCATAGGCTCAAGTTTAGGTGAAGGGGGCAAATAGCCGGCCAGGAGGGGTTTGGTTTAGTCCAGAAGGTCATTACCGCGGCGGTTGCGGGTGATGGCCTTAATTGCCACGTAAACGCCTAGGACAATGCCCACAAGTATCATGCTGGAGCCGATAATCACCGGCAGCGGCAACTGGTTCATGTTCGTATATCCCCTAAATAAGCGACCCCAAAATCGGGCCTTGTTCAGTTTACGTAACAAAATCGGACCAAATGGCACATTTAGCCAAAATGACCGGCCAAGTTTCTAGAGCCATATGCCAATAACCCCGATGTTAGAATTGACCCATCGCAACTGGCGCTAAAGATGGGTTTCCATCGTGGAGCGAAGACATTTTGGTCGTGCGCCTGGGCCAAGACTCATACCTTAATCAGGAGTTTCCGCATGTCAAAGCTTCCATCAACTTTCAATCAGCCGCTCAGCGAGACTGACCCAGAAATCGCAGCGGTTCTTAGCGCCGAGCTAGACCGTCAGCGTCACACCCTTGAGATGATTGCCTCAGAGAACTTTGTTTCTCGAGGAATTCTTGAGGCTCAGGGTTCGGTCCTAACCAATAAGTACGCCGAGGGTTACCCAGGTAAGCGATACTACGGTGGTTGTGAAGCTGTAGATGTTGCAGAGAATCTAGCGCGCGATCGCGCAAAGGAACTTTTTGGTGCCGAACATGCAAACGTTCAACCTCACTCAGGTGCTTCTGCCAACGCAGCCGTGCTGATGGCACTTGCAAACCCTGGCGATAAAATTCTTGGCCTTGAACTAGCACACGGCGGTCACTTGACTCACGGTATGCGCTTGAACTTCTCGGGAAAAATGTATGAGGCTCACGCTTACGAACTAAACACCGATACTTTCTTGATTGACATGGATATTGTGCGCCAGCGTGCCCACGAAGTTAAGCCTGCCGTTCTGATTGCCGGTTGGTCTGCTTACACCCGCAAACTTGATTTCGCTGAGTTCCGCAAGATTGCCGACGAGGTTGGCGCAAAGCTATGGGTAGACATGGCGCACTTCGCTGGAATGGTTGCTACCGGTCTTTACCCAAACCCGGTGCCTTATGCAGATGTAGTTTCAACAACCGTGCACAAGACACTTGCCGGCCCACGTTCTGGTCTAATTCTTTGCAAGGCAGAATATGCAAAAAAGATTGACTCAGCAGTTTTCCCGGGTCAGCAAGGTGGACCGCTAATGCACGTGATTGCCGGTAAGGCAGTTGCCTTCAAAGCAGCCATGTCTGAAGAATTCAAGGATCGCCAGAAGCGCACTCTTGAGGGCGCGGCAATTATCGCAAACCGTTTGACTCAAGCAGATGTTGTTGCCAATGGTGTGCAGGTGCTAACCGGTGGAACAGAAGTACATATGGTTTTGGTGGACCTAAGAAATGCTCCAATCAACGGTCAAGAAACAGAAGACCTATTGCACGATGTTGGCATCACCGTGAACCGCAACTCTGTGCCGAATGACCCGCGTCCGCCAATGGTTACATCGGGTGTCCGCATTGGTACTCCTGCGCTTGCCACTCGTGGCTTTGGTGCAGAAGAGTTCGCTGAGGTTGCCGAGATTATCGCCGGCGTATTGGTTCCAAACCCAGATATCGCGGCTCTGCGTGCTCGCACTCGCAAGCTGACCGAGGCCTTCCCGCTTTATAGCGGCCTTGAAAACTGGTAGTCGCCCAATGACGGCTATTCGTTTAGATGGCCTTGCCACTGCAAAAGCAATCAAGGCTGAACTTGCCGAACGCGTGGTACAGCTGAAGCAAAAAGGAATTACTCCAGGGCTCGGCACACTCTTAGTAGGCGACGACCCAGGTTCACATTCTTATGTTGGCAGTAAGCACCGCGATGCCGCTGAAATGGGCATGCATTCCATCAGGGTGGATTTGCCAGCTAGTGCGAGCGCAGCAGATGTTCGCGCAGCGATCAAAGATTTAAACGAGGCCAAAGATGTAACTGGTTTCATCGTGCAACTTCCGCTACCTTTTGGCTTGAACACAAATGAAATGCTTGAGTTGGTTGATCCGGCTAAAGACGCAGATGGCCTTCACCCAATCAACCTTGGAAAATTAGTGCTTGGAGTTTCTAGCGAATTGAATTCACCGGTGCCGTGCACACCAGCCGGAATTCTTGAACTGCTGAAGCGATACGAGGTTCCAACCGTTGGTGCCGAGGTTGCCATCATTGGCCGCGGCATTACAGTCGGCCGCCCACTTGGATTGTTGATGACTCGAAAGGGCGTCGACAGCACTGTGACACTGCTGCACTCAGAATCTCGCGATTTGGAGCACGCGGTTAAGCGCGCAGATATTGTTATAGCCGCCCTTGGTGTAGCGCACTTCGTTCAGCCCGCTTGGATCAAACCCGGCGCCGCTGTTCTAGATGTTGGTATTACCCGCGTTGATGGCCAAGACGGCAAAGCTATTTTGGCTGGCGATGTTCACCCCCAGGTAGCCAGCGTGGCCGGATACCTTTCACCGAACCCTGGTGGGGTAGGGCCTATGACTCGTGCCATGTTGGCCAAAAACGTCGTAGATGCTGCGGCCCGAGCGCTCTAAATCCAGCGAATTAAAACCCAGTCAATCAAAAACGAGAACGTATAGCCCAAAGGTCTGCAAAGACTGGGCGGAACAAAGTGCTCGAAAGATATCCAACGCCGGAAGATCCGCCGCTACCCATCTTGTGACCAATGGTTCTCTCAACCATCTTCACGTGACGGTAGCGCCACTCCTGTAGGCCCTCATCAATGTCAACCAGCGCCTCGCAAATCATTGCTGCTTCAGCATCATTTCGATGCACATCCAGCAGAACCTCTTGCACACCCTCGTGGTCTGAGTATCCAACGGTCACGTCTC
>JBFYON010000019.1:0-4432 GCA_041303755.1 Micrococcales bacterium
TCCGGGGTTGGGGTTGGCTTTGCCGAGCTGGATACATTGCCGCCATCTACGGGAGTTGCACACGCCCCAAGTGTGAGAGCAAGACCCAAGCTCACAGAAACAGCAAGAAGTCTAGACATAACTAAAGGTTATCTTGAGCAAAGACGAAACCCACCAAGACGCGCGTCCGGTGGGTTACGTTTTTGTAAAAATACTTTTACGATTTAAAACTCTTTGGCAACCAATTCTGCAATTTCGTAAGTGTTCAGAGCTGCCCCCTTGCGCAAGTTGTCACCCACGACGAACAATTCGATTGAGTTTGGGAAGTCAAGTGACTGGCGAATACGGCCGACGAAGGTTGGATCCTGACCCACCACCATGGCTGGGGTTGGGTAAAGGTGCTTCTCTGGCTCGTCAACAACACGGATGGTTGGCTGCTTGCTGAGTACCTCGCGGACCTCATCTGCAGTCAGTGGGTTTGCGAACTTTGCGTGCACGGTTAGTGAGTGAGCCACCTGAACCGGAACGCGAACACAGCTGGCGGCAACTTTTAGGTCGCTGATTCCAAGAATCTTGCGAGACTCGTCGCGCACCTTCATCTCTTCAGAGGTGTGGCCGCCCGCCTTTAGTGATCCAGCGAATGGAATAACGTTTAGGGCAATTGGGTGAGCCCATGGAGAATTACTTAGGTCGTTGCCTGCTGCAGCCAGAGCCTTGCGAACGTCATCGGTGTTGGTGCCCAGTGAGGCATCTTTACCAACTACTGCAAGTTCAGCGGCCAGCTCGTCTAGACCTGCGGCACCCGCACCAGAAACAGCTTGGTAACTGGAAACAACTAACTCTTCAAGCTTCCACTTATCGTGCAGCACACCCATTGCGGCCATCATGGTCAAGGTTGTGCAGTTTGGGTTAGAGATAATTCCGCGCGGGCGGTTTTTAGCCTGCTCAGGGTTTACCTCTGGAACAACTAGAGGAACGTCGGCGTCCATGCGGAATGCGCCAGAGTTATCAACGGCAACTGCGCCGCGCTCTGCAGCAATAGGGGCCCATACCTCGGAAACTTCGTCTGGCACATCAAACATTGCGATGTCGATTCCGTCGAAAGCCTCAGGAGACAGCGCAACCACGGTTAGCTCTTCTCCGTGCACGGTGATTTTTTTGCCTGCTGAACGTGGTGATGCAATCAGGCGAATCTCGCCCCAAATGTTTGGACGGCTGTTAATGATGCCAATCATTACGGTACCAACGGCACCGGTCGCGCCTACGAGAGCTAGATTTGGCTTTGCCATTTTTATCGTCCTGTTCCTGCGTAAACAACAGCTTCAATGTCGCTGTCTAGTCCAAAAGCGGTGTGTACTGCACGCGCAGCCGCGTCAACCTGGTCATCGCTGGTGATAACCGAGATGCGAATCTCAGATGTTGAAATCATCTCAATGTTGATGCCTGCCTCAGCAAGAGCACGGAACATAGTTGCTGAAACACCTGAGTGGGTGCGCATACCGGCACCGACTACAGAAAGCTTTCCGATTTCTTCGTCGATTTCAACGGTACGGAAACCTAGTGATCCCTTTGCCGCTTCAAGCGCAGCCGCAACCTTTTTAGTCTCTGACTTAGGGCAGGTGAAACCAATGTCGCTAACCGCGTCAACCACGTCTGAACCGGTTGGGGTATTTTGCACAATCATGTCAATGTTGGCGCCGGCATCGGCAACCAACTGGAACAACTCGGCAGCCTTGCCTGGCACGTCTGGAATACCAATCACCATAACTTTGGTCTGGCCTTTGTCGATTGCTACGCCTGATACGACTGACTCTTCCATGCCTGCTCCTGCTTTTCCTGAATAAACGATTGTTCCCGGGTCGGTGCTGAATGTTGAACGAACTCTTAGATCTACGTTGTGACGACGAGCAAATTCCACCGCACGAATGTGCAGGATTTTTGCACCAGCCGCGGCCAGCTCAAGCATCGATTCAACATCGATGCTTTCAAGTTTCTTGGCGCCTTTGATAACACGTGGGTCTGAGGTGTAAACACCATCAACGTCGGAATAGATTTCACAAAGGTCTGCGTTCAATCCAGATGCAAGCGCAACAGCGGTAGTGTCTGAACCGCCGCGACCAAGAGTGGTGATGTCTTTGGTCTCGCGGTTGAACCCCTGGAAACCAGCGACAATTGCAATGTTGCCATCGTCTACAGATTCGCGGATTCTTTCTGGAGTAACTTCTGCGATGCGGGCATTGCCGTGCACGCTATCGGTAACGATTCCGGCTTGAGATCCGGTGAATGATTGTGATTTTGCACCCAGTGCGTTAATTGCGATGGCAAGCAACGACATTGAGATTCGCTCACCCGAGGTAAGCAGCATGTCTAGTTCACGAGGTGACTTGTATGGGTCATCGGCTACCGAGTTAGCCAAATCAAGAAGTTCATCGGTGGTGTCACCCATTGCCGAAACCACCACCACAACTTTGTTGCCAGCTTTTTGGGTTTCGATTACTCGCTTGGCTACGTGCTTGATTTTGTCGGCATCACCTACGGATGAACCGCCAAACTTTTGCACAATCAGAGCCAAGACCGTATCTCCTTGAATTGAGGGGATTTACGGCCGAATGCCGCATGAAGTCTCTAGTTTAGTTGACGGTACGGCGTCCCTCAAATGCCCTGCCCAGGGTCACTTCATCGGCGTATTCAAGGTCTCCGCCAACCGGTAGTCCAGAGGCCAATCTTGAGATCTTGATACCCAGCGGGCTAAGCATCCGGGTTAGATAGGTGGCCGTTGCCTCACCCTCCAGGTTAGGGTCGGTGGCAATGATTACCTCTTGGATCTGGGTATCACCAAGACGGGCCATCAGCTCTTTGATGCGAAGTTGATCTGGGCCAATGCCCTCGATTGGGCTGATTGCTCCGCCGAGTACGTGGTACAGACCGCGGAATTCTCTGGTGCGCTCGATTGCCTGAACATCTTTAGATTCTTCGACCACGCAAATGGCGGTGCGATTACGACGAGCATCGCGACAGATGTTGCACTGCGATTCCTCGGTGACGTTTCCGCAAATTTCACAGAAGCGCACGCGCTCTTTAACCTCTAGCAGAACCTGGGCAAGTTTCTGAGCCTGATCATCTTCAGTTTGCAAAAGGTAGAAGGCAATCCGCTGGGCTGACTTTGGACCCACACCAGGCAAGCGACCTAGTTCGTCAATTAGTTCTTGAACTACGCCTTCGTACATTACTTACCGTTCTTGTCTTGCATTGGCTCTGCGCCAAGCATTTCGCGAAGCAGCGATTCTCCATAGCGCGCAGACTCATCAGCCATTCCAGAGTTTCTTGATTTTTTCTGCGGTGCAGCTTCTGCAACTACATCGGTGTCAGCGGGTTCTTCAGCAGGTTCATCCACTGGTTCCTCTGCTGGCGCTACTTGGACAACAGGTTCCTTGACAACGGCAATAGGAGTTGTTGCCGGTTTTTCTAGCTTGTCATCTGGCTTGGCATCAATCTGTGCCTTGAATTTAACCTGCACACCAAGCACATCAACGATTGCTCCACGAAGAACTTCAGATGCGCCATTTGAGTTTTTGAAAGAATCAAGATCTTTTTGGCTCAGGAATTTGAGTGTTAGAACATCGCCGGTGAAGTCAATCACGTTGAGTGCAAAGGCAACCATCCAGGCGGCCTTTGATTTTTTGTTCACAATGGTCAAAATATTTGGCCACGCGTCACGGAATTGAAGAAGTGTGATTCCGCCAACGCCGGTGGGCGCAGATACAGCGGCAATTCTGTCGGCCGCTGGGTTCGACTGCTTTGGAGCAGGCGGTGTAGCTACTGGTGCAGCCTGGGTCGCAGCAGGAGCGGGTTGCTCAGCGACCGCGGTTCCGCTCATACCAATACGGCGCTCAAGCCTTTCGATGCGGGCTAGTGAGCCAACCTCGGTTTGGTCACTTGAAGGCACGAGTACCTTGGCACACATCAATTCAAGGTGCAGCTTTGGCGAGGTGGCGCCTGACATCTCAGTGAGAGCTGTGTTCACGGTTTCAGCTGCGTGGGTCAATTCGGCCAAACCAAATACCAGTGCCTGAGTTTTCATTTTCTCAAGCTCGTCTGAAGGAATGCCGCGAAGCACGTTTTTTGCTTCTTCACCAACAGAGGTGATCACAATCAAATCGCGCAGGTACTCGAGCAGGTCCTCGACAAAACGTCTAGGGTCTTGGCCGGTCTGAATTACCTTGTCAACGCTTGCAAAAACCTGTGCCGAGTTCTTGGCGCCAAAGGCGTCAATCACTTCATCGAGCAATGCGGCGTGAGTGAATCCAAGCAGAGCTGCAGCGCGGTCGTATTCAACCTTGCCGCCTTCGCTACCTGCGATTAGTTGATCTAGCAGTGAAAGCGAATCACGAACTGATCCCCCACCTGAGCGAACAACGAGTGAAAGTACGCCTGGAGCAACATCAACTTTTTC
>JBFYON010000020.1:0-2712 GCA_041303755.1 Micrococcales bacterium
ATTGTCTTAACGTTTGCGGTTGCGTCCATCAGCTGACGACCAATTCTGTTTGGGCGCACATTCTGATTTGCAAAGACAACTCTGCCCCAAAGATCTAGCCAGTTCCAAAATCTTCTTGGTCCCACTGCGGCAACATCCAGCAAGCCGTCATCGAGTTTTGCATCTGGCATTAGCGAAAGATTTCCCGGCAGCCAACCCGCGTTGCCGATCAGCAACGAAACAAGTTTCAATCTTCGTGGTTCGCGTCCATCAACGGAGACCCACATCTTTTCAAAGAGAGTTGGCAGTGTGCGCAGGCCGCCTTCAAAATACGCAACCCAACCAATCGCGCGCTTCAATCGGGGATTGGTGTTCTGCATGATCTTGGCATCAAGACCCATTCCACCCATGACAGAGAAATAGAATTCTTCACGTTCGCCATCTGGGCGAATCACCTTGGCCAACACCAAATCAATTGGGTGCCGATTGCCAAGCAAGCCGCGCTTGACCGAGGCGTTTAGGTTTGTAATGTCTTGCTTCAGGTTCTTGGCCAGCGCGTTTCCAGTACCAACCGGAATAATCCCCACCGTCACGTTGGTGATCTCTTCTTCAGCTAGCGCCTGCAGCACAGACCTAACGGTTCCGTCGCCGCCGGCTACCAGTAGATGGGTGGCATTTTGAGCTACTGCGCGCAGGGCCTGTAGACCGCCGGTCTCATCGGGGTTGGTGGGTAACCACAGAGAAGGCTCCAATTTAAGCGACGCAAGCGACAGCCCAATTGCGGCCTCTAGCTTTTTGCGGTCCACGCGGCCCGGGTAGTAAATGATGGCGGCGCGCTTCTGCTTACCCCCGGATGTGCTCATAAACCCAGACTAATCAAGTCCCTGCATGTTGGCGAGGGGCTATGCAGTTGGCCGGCGACGCAAGGTAACCTAGAGGGGTGATTGACCCTACTTTGCTCCGTGAAAACCCCGATGCCATCAAGGCCAGCCAGCGCGCGCGTGGAAACGACGAATCGCTAGTCGACCAGGCTGTTGCGGCCGATGCCGCTTGGCGCAAGGCCATTCAGGAGTTTGAGTCACTGCGCGCAGAGCAGAACGTAGCTGCCAAGGCAGTAGGTGCCGCCAGTAAAGAGGAGCGTCCGGCTCTTATTGCTGCCGGTCAGGTAATGGCCGAGAAGGTAAAGGCTGCCAGCGAGCAAGCCGATGCAGCGCAGAAGCAGCTTGATGAAATCATCTGGAAAATTGAGAACGTTGTCATTGATGGCGTACCTGCCGGTGGCGAAGAAAACTTCACCGTTGTTAAAGAGGTAGGCACCAAGCCAAACTTTTCTTTCGAGGCGCAGGATCACGTAGCGCTTGGCGAATCACTAGACATTATTGATATTGAGCGCGGCACCAAGATTGCTGGTTCACGTTTTTACTTCTTGAAGGGTTGGGGCGCACGCCTTGAACTAGCGCTGATGAACATGGCGCTTGATTACGCCAGCAAAAATGATTTCACTGCGCTGATTACTCCTACTCTGGTTCGCCCAGAGGTAATGGCCGGTACCGGTTTCTTGGGCGAGCACGCCGATGAAATTTACTACCTACCAGCTGACGATCTTTACCTGACCGGCACATCGGAAGTAGCGCTCGCCGGATATCACCGCGATGAAATTATTGATCTTTCAAATGGACCACTGCGCTATGCAGGTTGGTCAACCTGTTACCGTCGCGAGGCTGGCAGCGCTGGTCGCGATACCCGTGGAATTTTGCGTGTGCACCAGTTCAACAAACTTGAAATGTTCTCATACATTGACCCAGCAAATTCAGAAGCCGAGCACGCAAAGTTGCTGGCATTCCAAGAAGCAATGCTTCAAGCGTGTGAGCTTCCGTATCGCGTGATTGACACTGCTGCTGGTGATCTTGGTTCAAGTGCTGCGCGCAAGTATGACGCAGAAGCTTGGGTGCCGACTCAAGAGACTTACCGCGAGCTAACTTCAACTTCAAACTGCACCACTTATCAGGCCCGTCGCTTGAATGTGCGCTTCCGCAATGCAGAGGGCAAGACCCAAACAGCTGCAACACTAAACGGAACCTTGGCAACCACTCGTTGGTTGGTTGCAATTCTTGAAAACCACCAGCAGGCTGATGGCTCAGTAAAGATTCCTGCAGCGCTTCGCCCATACCTTGGTGGCCAAGAATTTATCACCGCACCGGCATCAAAGTCTCGCGCGTAAACACCTATGGCCATTGCAACCGGAGATGATCGCTGGCTAATTGGCATCGACATCGATGGCACTTTGGTAACCGATGACGGTTTTCTAGCAGAGCGAGTAGTTGAAGAGGTTGCTCGAGTGCGAGCACTGGGTCACGAAATTATTGTTTCAACCGGTAGAAGCGCGGCGAATGCGTATCCGGTAATTAAAGACATCGGCATCACCACCGGATTTTCAGTTTGTTCAAACGGCGCTGTAACCGTTGAGTTAGATATTGAGCACGAGCGCGGTTTCAAACCCTATGAGGTAATTACATTTGATCCAAAGCCGGTGTTGACTGAATTAATTCTGGCTCTGCCAAATGCTCACTTTGCCGTTGAAGACATTGATGGTACCTATCGGTTCCACCGCGAATTTCCCGCTTACGCACTAGGGGATAAGAATCACGAAACACCGCTTGAAGACCTAACCTCACACCCGGTTAGCCGCGTGGTTGTGCTTTCACCAGAACATGATGCAGAAGAATTCGGCGC
>JBFYON010000021.1:0-2523 GCA_041303755.1 Micrococcales bacterium
AGTAATCCCGCAATTACAAATAACCCGAATTCATCAGGGCCAAAACTTCCATCTCTCGTGTTGGATAGGTTCTGGTTTACAACATGCTTTGCAGCAAACTCAAAAGACTCCAGAATCAAAGCCGAGATGTTTGGAAACCGTGGGTAGACACTTCCGGTTGTAACCTGGGCGAATCTTGAAATTCGAGCCATTGAAGCGGCAGAAATTCCAGAGTTTGCAACTACGTTCACGGTTGCCGCCAGAAGCATCTCATCAACTGTCTCAAGCTTGGCTTCGGGGTCACTAATAGGTGGAAGTAGATCGGTGGTCACCTTGTTTTTTATTGTCGCAAGCTTGTCTATTGAATTTAAAAGTTGATCTGCTATCACCATTGTTTTTACAGTTGGGTCTACCGCAATCATCATCAATAAGCCAAGTCGCGCACCTATTACCCACGCCAACTTCAGATTATTAAATTCATCTGATCCTGCTAGAGATTTCCACCAAGCTTGAACAGTTCGGTTGACGACTTCCGCAACTTCAGGGTTGCGATGAGAGACGGCCATAATCTCCACAAGCGCTCGATCATCCGACGCAAACTTTGAACTTAGTAGGGAGTAGGACGGGTCGGCTAATCTAACAAAAAATTCTTGGCATTTTGAAACCCAGATGTCCGCCAGTAAACCATCTACGTTTCCGAAGTAACTATAAAAAGTTGGCCTAGTGCTTTGGGCTATTTCGCAGATGAGGCTTACCGAAACTCGGTCGATGCCTTTCGAGTTGATGGCAGAAATGCCTGCCTGACGAAAATCCATCATGACCTTGTCATGTCTGGGTCTCGGACTTGATTTCGCCATTTTTACAGTGTAGTAGAATTGGTTTACAGTGTCAGAATTCAAAAATCCCAGAGAGAGGAAATAGTGATCAAAAAACTTGCCCTAGTTTCGACAAGCGTGATACTACTCACTGGCTGCTCCAGCCTCAGCATGCCAGACCAAGCAGACGCTCCTGCTTGTGAAGCGATGAGCACGGTTCTGACATCAAAGCTAGAAACATTGCCTAGCGGAGGTTTTGACGCCGTAGCGCTTTCTGGCTCAATAACATCTGATGTAATTTCCGTCGCTCCCGAAGGCTTCCAGCCAATCATTCAAAAAGTGAGCGATGCACTACTGGCAGACCCAATCAGCGTAACTGAGGTTGCTGGAGCGGCCTCTGAAATCGCAATTAGGTGTGCACTGGTTGGAGTAAACCTAGACTTCCCAAACCCACAGGATTTACTGGGCGGCTAACCTAACGTTCCAACTTCCAGTAAATGTTTCTGTTGGCTCAATAAAGACAATGTCCACATTGCTGTTAAGAGCATTTGCCGGTGCGGATGCTGGCTCTAGGGCTAGCGCAGAAACCAATTCACCTTCGGACTCATATTCGTGGGTGAGGTAAACAACTAGGTGAGACAACGTTGCACTCTGCTGCAACTCGAGAGCCCAGTCAGAAGTTTCTAGCCTGGAAACCGCTTGTCCTTCAGTAGTTGCCAGGTCCGTGAAGTAGTCATCGAGCTTTGCATCCGCAAGGGACCTCGCGGATCTAAAGTCAAAGCTTGTGCCAGCAACCGCTGTTTTATCTGCAGGAATCTTGTTGCCATCTTGTGTGTAGTAACTCCCTGCTGGAATCAGCACTGTGGCTTTATCTGGGTTGCCAACTGTAAAGTACGGGTGAAAACCAATTACAAACGGGGCAGCAGCGTCAGATTTATTTATGACAGAAAAGCTACAAGTCAACCCGAGCTCATTTAGCTCGTAGGTAATCTCGATGTCCATGCTGTATGGGTAGCCGGCCGGCGAATCAAGCAGTGTGCCGAGGGTCACCTTGCTACTTGTTTGTTCACGAACAGAGAACTCGGTTTCGTAAACCATGCCGTGCAAGGCGTTGTTCAGGTTCGGCTCATTGATTGGTAGAGATTGCGTTTGACCTTGAGGATCGACCCATTGTCCTTTAGCCAATCTGTTTTGCCATGGAGCCAAAACTGAACCTGCAAAAATCTTTAGTGGGTCGGCAGGTCGGGTAATTAGATTCTTGGATTCAATCGAAAGCTCAAGAAGAGCTGCACCGACCGATGAAATAGTTGCTGTGGATCCTGAGCCAAAGGCCAAAGAGATTTCAGGCATTTAGCCTCGGCGAAATAAAAAGAATGTGTACATCGCTGAAAACACGAAACCGATAGCCGCATACAAGATGGTGAACCAGGTTAGCTCTGCAGGAATCAACAGCGTAATCACGCCGAGTCCGAAAGCAGATAGCTGCATGAATGTGCTGGCAAATCTCACGCCACGGTCGTTTGCATACATGCTCACCACAACCATGTTTCCGGTTAGGGCAACCAAAGTAATTGCAATCATTCGCATCGACCACTGCTGATCGAGTGAAGCCTCCAGCCCAAGAAGTTCTAGGAACACCACTGGTAGCGCGAGGAGGAAAATTGCGCTAGCTCCAAAAACCATGGCTCCAAATCGAAGGACCATTCGAAGAGCTGTTTGATCTCTTGTT
>JBFYON010000022.1:0-11044 GCA_041303755.1 Micrococcales bacterium
GATTCTTCAGAAGATTCCAAGACTTCCGTTTGAGGATTCGGCCTTTCGAGCTCCAGCAGATATGTTGGAGCATTGCCAAGTCCGTGTTCCGATGCAGCGATCAAATCTTGTGCTAAGCCAAACCAAGATGCTCCCAAGTGAGAAACATCTTTATGAATTAGCAACACATTCTGATCATCCGAATTCAATACAACGCCGTCTTTAGCCTTGCGGGAAACATCTGCCAGCATATTTCTAACGAAAGATGGGTCCACAAAACGGTCTAATTGATCTTCAAGTACATTCAAAACGGTGACCAGTCTTGGCTGAATATTCTTGGTCAATGAAGCGGCGTGAGCTTCATCCATTTCAAGGATCGCGATATCCCTTGCAATTCTTCCGCTTATTGAAGATTGTTCAATTATTGAAGAGAAAAACCCTTGTGCAATGTTTGCTGTAGAAGGGTTTGTAAAGACGCTTTTCCCGTGAGCTCTTGCAATTGCAACCAACATTTTGGTCGTTGTGGACTTACCAGCTGAACCTGTGACAACAATTAATCCTTCAGGAAATTTCTTTAGGGTTGCAGGCAATAGGCCTGGTGCGATTTTGCTAACAATCAAGCCGGGCAATGCAGATCCGCCGCCGCGCCTAACCTGGCGAATGAAGAATCGCGCAAGGCGTCCGATCAGAATTGCCGGAACGTAGAGCACTTGGACTTTCCCGGTCTTAGTTCTCTAGGTAGTCGCGAAGCATCTGAGATCTTGATGGGTGGCGAAGTTTCGACATTGTCTTGGATTCGATCTGTCGAATTCGCTCTCGCGTCACCCCAAATTCCTCACCAATTTGATCGAGAGTTTTTTGAACACCATCTCCTAGACCAAATCTTGAACGAATCACTCCCGCTTCCCTAGGGTGCAGTGAGTCTAGGATTCTCTCCAATTCACGCTGAAGCATTGTGAAACCAACTGCGTCTGCAGGAACAACAGCTTCAGTATCTTCAATCAAGTCTCCGAATTCGCTATCGCCATCTTCTCCAAGTGGAGTAGAAAGTGAAATTGGTTCGCGACCGTACTTCTGTACCTCGACGACCTTTTCAGGCGTCATGTCTAGTTCTCTTGCAAGTTCTTCAGGGGTTGGTTCGCGTCCCAAATCTTGTAGCAGTTGTCTCTGAACACGAGCCAACTTGTTGATGACCTCAACCATGTGAACTGGAATACGAATGGTGCGAGCCTGGTCTGCCATGGCACGCGTAATTGCCTGCCTGATCCACCAAGTTGCGTAGGTGGAGAACTTATAACCCTTTGTGTAGTCGAACTTTTCAACGGCACGAATTAGTCCAAGGTTTCCTTCTTGAATCAAATCAAGAAATTGCATTCCTCTACCGGTATACCTTTTGGCCAAGCTAACTACGAGTCGCAAGTTTGCCTCAAGCAAGTGGCTCTTGGCTCGCTGACCGTCTTTGACTACCCACTTCAAATCACGACCCAAATCGTTTGAGATTTTCTTATCGGTAGCTAGCTTTTCTTCAGCAAAGAGCCCCGCTTCAATTCGCTTTGCAAGTTCTACCTCAAGCTCGGCATTTAGCAGCGCAACTTTACCGATTTGCTTTAGGTAATCCTTTACAGGGTCAGCGGTTGCTCCCGTAATGGTTGTGGTCTGAGCAGGAATGTCGTCCTCTTCGCGGTTCGATAGAACCATTGCACCCTCAGGTACAACGACGACTTCTTCTGGCTCCTCCTCAGGAAGTTCTTCTTCTACTGCCGCGATGTCTACAACTGCAGCAGCCTCAGCGACAATCTCCTCGACAGATTCCAAATCGGCGTCGTCGTCAAGTTCTTCTTCGTCATCAGCTAATCCCTTGACGGCCTTGCTTGCTTTGGCGGGCTTTGCTTTCGAAACAGGAACGGAAGCGGCCTTGCCTTTTAGTGCTTGCTTTGCGGCAACCTTTGCAACGGCCTTCTTTGCAACTGGCTTTGCGGCAACCTTTGCAGCGGCAACTTTAGTACTGCCCTTAGTTGCGGTCTTATTTTCGGACTTAGCGACTTTAGAAGTTGATTTTGCAGCAGCCTTAGCCGCTGGCTTGGTCGCGGTTTTGACTGAAACTTTTGCCGCAGGCTTTGACGCTGCCTTAGTCGCAACTTTAGTTACTGGCTTAGCCTGGGTCTTTCCAGTGGCTTTAGCAACCGGTTTTGCAGCTACCTTTGCACTTGCTTTAGCGGGTGCTTTAACTGCTGGCTTAGCTGGAGACTTTGTTGCGCTCTTAGCAGCAGTCTTCACTGCTGCCTTTGCTGGAGAGGCGGTCTTGGCAGAAATGGTTTTAGTCGCAGATTTTGGCTGACTCTTTTTAACCGGCTTGGTTGCGATGGTGGAGGTTTCCTTAACACTCGAAGTTTTTGATCCAGAAGTTTTATCCGTCGAAGAACGCAAAAGACTGGAAAGCAAGCCGCCACGCTTCTTGCTTGTACCGGCGTCTACTACCTTCTTAGCCACTGCTGCCTCTCGATGCCCCCTCCGATTCGCTGTTTAGCGCTTCGGGCATTACTAAGACCCATGTCAAGTGCTTCTGAAGAAGCTTGACTGGGTCTTATTGACATTATAGTCGCAACTGCGCAAAAAACAGCCGAAAAGTCCTAGCGTTTGCGCAATCTGTCTGTGAGCACAACCCTCATGGGCCTCAGCACTATTCCCTCATCTAGGAACAATTTGGCCCTAGCGTGCTTTCGTTCAAGAAGAAACATGATTGTGCCAACCAACAGGATCAGCAGCTGAACCGTCATAGCCCAACGAAACCCTTCCAGGGAATAAAGATCGGAGGGAATTCCGGCTCGTTCGTTTAAGGATTTGACCGTATCTAAAATAACTCCGGCGAAAAACATCATGGTGAAGGTGGCAAGGAACCCCCCGATATTTACAAAACCGGTAGCAGTACCCAGTCGGGATTTGTCCACAAAACCCCTTACGTAATCAATTGCGATCATCGACATAGGTCCACTGACAGATAGAACCAAACAAAGGGCAATTACCAGCCAAGCCGGAGACCTTCCGGGCAGCAGAATTACAAGCGACCACACCGCGGCCAAGCCAACGATTGTAGTGAGCACCAGAAACGAACGACGCTGAGGGTACCTGGCACAGAATGCGCTGATCATCGGACCCACTATGAAGCCAATTATTACGAAACTACTCAGGAGCAATGAAGCAACAGCAGGGGCAATTCCCTGACCTTGGACCAAAAACGGATAACCCCAGAGCAAGGCAAATACAGAAGGAGCAGATTGAAGCGTGAAATGAGTCCAAAATGCCATCCTGACTCCAGGGTGACGCACATTGAGCCCTAACTGCAAAATCACACTCTTAAAAGTTGGCGGTGCTTTAGATACAGAGCCGGGGTCGCGGTCGTTAGCAATAAAGATTGCGGCAATAAAAACCGCTGCAATAGAAACGCCCGCTAAAGTCACAAACGAAGCGTTCCAGCCAGCCGACCCAAGAAGCGCAGCAAATGGAATGGCCGAGACTGCTTGACCAAGCTGACCAGTGTTAGTAACGAGCTGCTGAATCCGCGTTGCTTGAGCTCCCGAGAACCAACCGTTTACAAGTCTGATTACTGAGATAAAGACAAATGCGTCTCCTAAGCCAACCATCATTCGCCCTACAACAGCACCAGCCAACTCCGATGAAATTGCGACAAGAAGTTGCCCCAACCCCATAACAAAGGAACCAAACACCAACAGTGCTCTTGAACCGTAACGGTCTAGCAGAATGCCAACTGGTATTTGCATTAGGGCATAAACGACAAGCTGAGCAACCGCCAAAGTTGATAGAGCAGCCGCTGCCACTTCAAAGCGCTCAGATGCCATGATTGAAGCAACACCTAAGCTGCTGCGGTTGGTAACTGTGACAAGGTAGGCAAGTGCTCCGGCAGTCAAAACCAGAAATGCACTCTTTTGCTTCACCTATCTATTCTGGCAAACGAATAGTCTGCAACCATGCACAAATTAGCGATCATCACGGGCGGCTCAACCGGCTTAGGGTTCTGCTCGGCTTTGCGAGCGGCGCAAGATGGTTTTGATGTGATTATCGCTTCGCGTAATCAAGAGGCTGGTGAATCAGCAAAGGCAAGAATTCAAAATCAATTCCCCGCTGTGGAAGTCAAATTTCAGAAGCTTGACCTAAGTGAGATTTCTTCAATAACCCACTTCGCCGAAGGTATTGAAACGAAATGGGATCTATTAATTAATAATGCCGGTGCAAAAATTCAAAAACCCTATAAATCAACTCCTACTGGTCAAGAGTGGCACGTTGGAGTTAACCACCTGGGTCATTTTGCACTCACAGCACTTATCTGGCCAAAGGGCAACGATGAGGCCACTGTGACCACTGTCACATCAATAGTGGCCAAGAAAGGTAGAGAAGATTTCGCGCAAAGTAAAGCTGACTTCAACGAACGCCAAGCGTATGCAGATTCAAAATTCCTAAACCTTGCATTTGCGACCGCCCTTGCCAAAGGAATTTCTACGACCAACAGGAAATCCACGCTGGCACACCCGGGATTTGCCAAGGCAGAACCCTACGGAAATAACCTGATCAGATTTGGCGAGCACATTGCAGCCCAGTCCTCATGGAATGGTTCCGCTCCAATATGGGAAGCTGCAAACGCTGCTAACGGAAGTTACTTTGTTCCGGAAAGATTTGGGCTTTGGGGAAAGCCAAAAAAATTGCCCTCTCCGGAAATCTCATCACAAAGATTGAAAGAAATTTGGCAAATGTCTGAAGAACTCAGCGGAGTGAAATTTACTCTTCCACGGAATTTCGACGACGAGTAGCCAAATACCCTTCTAGTTCAGCCGCAATTTCCTCTGCTGTCGGCATCTTGGCTACGGGCTTTGCAATAGGTGAACGGTTTGGACCCGTTTTTTCGTTTGCGTAGCCCTGCTCTAAATTGGCTACCATTTTTGCCAACTCATCGTTCTTTTTTATTTGTTCATTTAGCTTCACGAGAAATTCTTTACCCTCGTCGCGCAGTGCATCGGTTGGAAAGATTAGTCCAGTCGTGGCAGAAATTTGTTCGAAGGCCTCTACTGCTGATTGTGGGAATTCACTCTCGCTCAAGTAGTGGGGTACGAGCATCACATAGCCGATGGTAGGTATTTCTTCATTCGAGAATGTGTATTCCAAAAGATGCAAAACGTTTCCAGGTACTTGAGTTTGTGGCTTCCACTCAGAAACGGCATCAATAATTTCAGGCCTATTGCCTGAAACAGTCACTCCAACTGCACGAGTGTGTGGAATTGGAAAAGGTATTGAATGCACCCAGGTGAAATCAGCTATCTCTAAACCCTGGGCTAGATCCAGCACGGCCTCTGTGAATTCTTCCCACCGGAAGTCTGGTTCGTATCCGTGCAGGTATAGAAAAGGCTGGTTAACTTCGTCATGTACAAGGTAAATACCCAGTGTTGCTGGCTCATAATGCTCAATGTGGTCACGTTCAAAGAACATGACCGGGCGGCGAGATCGATAATCCAGCAATTCATCGTTCTTAAATTGAACAACCAGCTTGGTCTCTAGATTTGCAAAAATTTGATCCGCAACTTGATTGAGAGTTGCCCCCGCGTCGGTAAAGCCGGTAAGTCCAGCAATCAGATGGAGCCCTGTGGGGACTTCCTCAAAACCGTCCTTGAATTCAAACAGTTTCCTTGAGTGGGTCATGAAATCATCCTAACTGAGCGGGTTTAGCATTGGAGCATGAATGAAATCAAAATCAGTTTTGCCAGCAAAGCCCCAGCATTCAAGAAGAATCTTGGCTTTGTCGTAGCAGTGCAAGAACTATCTAAAGGTATCCAACTGACAAAGGTAGCTTCCGATGTCAGTTCGCTTGCAAAGCACGACCTAGCCGCACTTGGTGCGTCAGCAAAGCTGGAAAGCATTTCAAGAGTTGCCGCGCCAAGCGGAGCAGTTTTTGCGCTTATCGGTGTTGGCTCTGAAAAACTAAACGAGAACAGCGCCAGAGAACTTGGCGGTTCGATTTCTAGAGGTCTATTTGATTTAGAGGAATTGATAATTGATCTTGGCCCTGTCTCAAAAGCTACCCTCCTAGCTTTGGCTGAAGGCGTGATGCTCGGCAACTACGAATTCAACGGACAGAAGAGCAAAGTCAACCAAAAGAAAGTTCTACTTTCAAAAGTGACCTTCATCGCCGGAGAAAAACTTTCCGGCAGTGAAGTTGAACAACTTCAGATCTTGAGTTCAGCTGTCAACATGACCAGGGACTTAGTCAACACTCCGCCAAATTTGATGTACCCGGCAGCCATGGTTAAGTCGGTTCAGTCTCAAATCAAGGGACTGCCAATTTCGGCAACCGTTTGGGATGAAAAAGCTCTTGCCAAGGATGGCTTTGGAGGAATTTTGGCGGTTGGCATGGGTTCGAGTCGTCCGCCACGTCTTGTGAAACTCGAATACAAACCAAAAGGTGCAAAAAAGCATTTGGCTTTGGTGGGAAAAGGAATCACATTTGATACTGGGGGTTTGAGCCTTAAACCAGCAGAGTCCATGGTGGGCATGAAGTATGACATGACCGGTGCAGCCACTTCGTTCCAAGCAATTATCGCAATGGCAAAGCTAGGCCTTCCGCTTAAGGTGACCGCTTGGTTGTGTCTTGCAGAGAACATGCCATCCGGCACCGCGCAAAGGCCTGATGACGTAATCAAGATCAGAAACGGCAAATCTGTTGAGGTGTTAAACACCGATGCAGAGGGAAGATTGGTTCTTGCGGATGGATTATCCGCCGCTGCCGAAACACAGCCAGACCTAATTGTTGACGTTGCGACCCTAACCGGAGCCGCAACCATTGCCCTTGGTAACAGATATGCCGGACTAATGGGCGACTCCGGCGCAGTGAAACTTGTTGAGAAGGCTGCAGACACAAGCGGCGAACTGGTCTGGCACATGCCTCAACCAAAGGAGCTCAGGGCTCTGTTGAATTCTGATGTCGCTGACATTGCCAACGTAAAGATTGGCAATCGTGCCGGTGGCATGCTTATTGGTGGCCTCTTTTTAAGGGAGTTCGTTCCAAAGGGCATTGAATGGGCACACTTAGACATTGCTGGACCTGCAGATAACAGCGGTGCGGCCTATGGTTACACGCCAAAGGGTGGCACAGGTGCCTACGTTCGCACTCTAATCAGCCTTGGCCAAGGCCTAGCGATTCAAAAATAGATTCCATTCAGTAGTAAAGTTTGAATGGATTGACGAACCTTTATTAGGAGTAAATAAGTGGCTGACCACAACTTTGACGTTGTAATTCTTGGTGGCGGAAGTGGTGGCTATGCAGCTGCACTGAGATCTGCCCAACTTGGGAAGAGCGTGGCTCTTATTGAGAAGGACAAACTAGGCGGAACTTGCCTTCACCGAGGCTGTATTCCTACAAAAGCGCTGCTGCACTCTGCCGAAATCGCAGACAACGTCAAGGACGCCGCTCACTACGGCGTGCAGGCTACATTCGGCTCAATCGATATGCCAGCCGTAAACAATTACCGCGATTCGATTGTGGATCGACTCTTTAAGGGTCTAACTGGCCTAGTGTCTTCAAAAAACATCACCGTGGTTGCTGGAGAGGGTCGTCTCTCTGGGCCAAAAACCATTCAGGTTGGTTCAGACACCTACACAGGTGCGAACGTGGTCTTGGCTTCAGGTTCTTTCAGTCGCACTTTGCCAGGTCTAGAAATTGGCGGAAGAGTTATTACCTCGGAGCACGCTCTGCAGTTGAACTTCGTTCCGAAGAAAGCCATTGTTCTAGGCGGCGGAGTTATCGGTGTTGAATTTGCATCGATCTGGAAGTCTTTTGGAACCGATGTAACAATTGTCGAGGGGCTACCTCACCTTGTGCCAAACGAAGACGTTTCACTAAGCAAGGGATTGGAACGCGCTTTCAAGAAGCGTGGCATTGAGTTCAAGCTAGGTGTCCGATTTGCCGGAGTTGAGCAAACTGAAACCGGTGTAATCGTTTCTCTTGAAAGTGGCGAGAAGCTTGAGGCAGATCTTCTTTTGGTCGCCGTAGGCCGAGGTCCAAACACTTCTGGAATGGGCTACGAGGAACAAGGCGTTGCAATGGACAGAGGCTATGTTCTGACTAACGATCGCCTGCAAACTAATCTTCCAAATGTTTATGCAGCCGGAGACATCGTTCCAGGCTTGCAGCTTGCACACCGTGGTTTCCAACAAGGTATTTTCATCGCCGAAGAGATTGCGGGATTGAATCCAACCACGATTGATGAAACTGGAATTCCAAAGGTGACTTACTGCGAACCTGAAGTCGCGTCAGTAGGTCTATCGGAAGCAAAAGCAATAGAAACTTTTGGCGCCGAGAATATTTCAACCTACGAGTACAACTTGGGTGGCAACGGAAAGAGCCAGATTCTTGGTACTGCCGGGTTCATCAAGCTTGTAAGAAGAAACAACGGCCCGGTAATAGGCGTACACATGATTGGCTCTCGCGTAGGCGAGCAAATTGGCGAAGGTCAACTGATCGTTAACTGGGAGGCTTACCCTGAAGATGTTGCAACTTTGGTTCACGCACACCCAACTATGAACGAAGCAATCGGTGAAGCGCATTTGGCGCTTGCTGGAAAACCCCTCCACGCACACGCGTAAATTTTCGAAAATCCAAACAGGAGCAAAAAGTAAATGAGCGAACAAGTAGTTCTTCCAGCACTCGGCGAAAGCGTAACCGAGGGCACAGTAACTCGCTGGCTTAAAAAAGTAGGAGACACCGTAGCGGTCGATGAGCCGCTGGTAGAGGTGTCAACTGACAAGGTTGATACTGAAATTCCTTCTCCTGTGGCAGGTGTCATTGAACAGATTTTGGTTCAAGAGGATGAGACAGTTCAAGTTGGAGCCGTTCTAGTAGTAATCGGCAGTGGTTCTGGGGCCTCAGCCCCTGCCCCGGTGGCTGCTCCAGAAGTGGTTGAAGCCCCGGCAGCACCAGTTGCTGCACCAGTTGCACCTCCAGTTGCTGCACCAGTCGCTCCGCCAGTTGCGCCTCCTGTCTCGACACCTGTCGCCGCTCCGGTAGCGGCACCTGTTGCACCTGCACCAGTTGCAGCAGCTCCAGTCTCCTCAGTCGATGCAGGTTACGTGACCCCTTTGGTCCGTAAGCTGGCCTCGGAAATTGGCATTGACCTTTCAAAGATTGCCGGAACCGGTGTTGGCGGAAGAATTCGCAAGGACGATGTTCTTGCAGCTACTTCGGCTCCATCCGTTGCCCCAACCTCATTCGTTGCTCCAGTGGCGAGTGCTACCCCAAGTGCGCCATTCGTTCCAGGAGCGGCTTCACCGCTTCGTGGAACAACAGAGCCAATGTCACGTCTAAGAAAAGTTCTAGCTGAGCGCGCCGTTGCTTCAATGGTTTCGACAGCACAGCTAACTACGGTTGTTGAAGTTGACGTAACTAAAATTGCGCACCTGCGCTCTCGAGTGCAGTCACAGTTCGTGGCAAAGACCGGTGGCAAGTTGAACTTCATGCCATTCTTTGCTCTAGCTGCAGCCGAAGCACTGCGAGTGCACCCAAAGCTGAATGCAACTATCGATGGTGAAAACATCGTGTATCACGGCACAGAAAACATTTCTTTTGCTGTTGACACCGAGAAGGGTTTGCTAACTCCGGTGATTCGCGATGCTTCTACTTTGAACATCGCACAGATTGCTCAGCAAATCGCTGACCTAGCCGCGCGCACGCGCAACAATCAACTCAAGCCGGATGAACTTGGTGGTGCAACCTTCACACTCACCAACACTGGCTCTCGAGGAGCATTATTCGATACGCCAGTGGTTTTCTTGCCTCAGGTAGCAATCCTTGGAACCGGAATTGTCACTAAGCGCGCTGTTGTAGTAAGTGACGCAAATGGTCAAGATTCAATTGCCATCCGCAGCATGGTTTACCTAGCCCTTTCTTACGACCACAGATTGGTTGATGGAGCGGATGCAAGCCGATTCTTAGTTGATGTCAAGTCGCGCCTAGAAGAGGCAAACTTTGATTCAGTACTCGGAATCTAGTTAGGAATTTCAGTAGCCCGGTTAGTTATCTAGCCGGGCTACTTTTTTTAACTTCCATTCGGAGTTAACTTTTATCAAGGATGCCTCTACTAAGTAGTCCTCTGAACCGCAGGCAATCTTCATTCTGAGTCCCCTATAGCCGCCTAGCAAAAGTACTTCCGTCTTCTCCAATAACTCAAGAGTCGTTGATCGGCCGCCCAACAGTGTTTGCAAAGAGGCGAGTGTCACGCTCTGATCGAAAGAACAAGTCTCATCACCTAAGTTCGAAGGTGTATCTGATGAAGAAGCACTTTTTGTTGCGGGTTCTAGTTTTGATGTCGAAATAGTTGAGAGTCCCATCCAAAAAGAGATGCCAATCAGAAGCACCAAACTTGACGAAAACAATTTTCTGACACGCACTGGGCTGAATCGCCGTGCACCGTCAGAATTGTCTACTTGCCTGAGTAAGTAAACGTAGCCGTCTCTTGATTGGACCAAATTTGCATTCTCGTTCTTTTCCGAACGAATTAGCCAATTCATCTGAAGAGGAAGGTTGTAGCTAACCAAATAGCCCCGACCCTGATTGTTGCTAAGGCGCCAACCATGAAACCCAGGACGTACTTGCGAACGCGGGAATCCCCTGATGTTTGGTTTCATGATTCTGCCAGTTTGGACCAGGCACGGGCTCGTTATTGCAGAGAGGCTAAAGCTGTTGAGAACATTTAGACTTGATGAATGCCTGAGTTCCTGATTGCCGGCTTAGCCCCTAACTACATAGGGTATGAGCAAGCTTGGGCTATGCAGCGAGAGGTGCACTCTCAGGTTTCCTCGGGTATGCGCGAAGATACTGTGATATTTCTAGAGCACGAGAGTGTTTTTACCGCCGGAAAACGAACTGAGGATTCTGAGCGCCCTACGGATGGAACTCCGGTAATTGATGTTGATCGTGGAGGCAAGATAACCTGGCACGGTCCAGGTCAACTTGTTGGGTATCCCATTATGAAATTACCCATGCCGATAGATGTAGTCGGTTATGTGA
>JBFYON010000023.1:0-4586 GCA_041303755.1 Micrococcales bacterium
CTAGAAGTTAAATCAACAGTTGCAATTCCATCTGCTACGGTCACCGTATTCAAAGACAACTTCGTGCCATCGGGAATTGCAGTTCTTACGGACTCTTCAAGCCAATCACTTGGGCCGCCAAGCAACGCACTAACTAAGCGAGTACTTGTGGACGCCCTTGATGGGAACCATCGCACATCAGGAACTAGGTGAGCAAGTTGATTATCAAAGAAATAAATTGCATAGGCCTTAAAAATCACATCAAAAACTGGCCGGATGACAGTAGTCAGATCAGGGGCCGCTTGAATTCTCCACTGACCAGACTCATCAACCAGGTCAACATAAATAGTTTCGGTGCTCCCGGCCGGCATAGTTTGGTATTGCCCGCGCTCATTGATTTTGGCGCCTACTGGAACAACCACTACAGCAGTGTTGTTTTCTAACAAGGTCAGCAGCGGCTTGCCATCTTGAATTAGAACCTGCTGGTTTGGATCCCATTCAGGCTTGAAGTCTTGAGTGAGGTAGGACTTGGCTACTTCGTAGTCATTCTGTGGGCCGGTTCCTGCATTCAGAAAGCCCAAGACAATTTCTTCTTGGGTGGCATCTTTGCCAGGGCCGCTTGGTGAGTAGTAGAGGTAGTCGGTTTCTAGACCGGACTCAACGTTGGGGCCGTTCTTGATGTCACCACTGGTTGGCAGCTGCGCGCAAGCCGTTGTAGTCAACAATGAAAAAACAGCAAGGGTTGTGACTATAGATTTTGAGAATCTATTCATTGACTACCCCATTTACTGAGCCTCGTGGCGGCAAAGGCAATGGCGACTGAGTGAAAACCATCCCCTGCCTTCTAGGCAGTGTCAATCTAAAGGATGCTCCTTGATTTGGTTTTGCCCAAACCTGCAACCAACCTCCGTGAAGTTGAGTGTCTTCCAAAGAGATTGCTAGTCCCAGGCCAGTTCCACCGGTGGTGCGCTTTCTAGCTGGGTCTGCTCTCCAGAACCTATCAAACACACGATCTACTTCTGCTCGGGTCATGCCAATGCCCCCATCAGTGACGCTCACTGCAACCGCGTCTTCACTCACTCCTACAGCCACACTAATTGGGCGGCTCTCGCCGTGCTCGATTGCATTGGCCAGCAGATTTCTGATGAGTCTTTCGATTCTGCGCCCATCGATCTCTGCATCTACCGGCCCACTTGGAATATCTATTTCAATAACAGTGTCGCGACTCTGTGCCAACGGTTCAAGTCCAGCGATTGCCGAGCCAACAACACCATTTACATCTTGAATTTCAAAGTCCGCAGCTACCGCACCTGCATCGTAGCGCGATATTTCAAGCAGATCGTTTAGTAGAACTTCAAACCTTTCGATCTGATTGTTCATAAGCTCCGCGGATCGCTTTGCTGCCGGCTCCAGCTTTTCACGATTGGCGAAGATTACTTCTCCGGCCAACTTAATGGTGGTCAAAGGCGTGCGCAGTTCGTGAGAAACGTCGGAAACAAAGCGCTGCTGCATTTTAGAGACGCTTGCCAGCTTGGTAATTTGTTTTTGCAGAGAATCAGCCATGCGGTTGAAAGACCTACCCAAAATGGCAATTACGTCTTCGCCGCGCTCGGGAAGACGTCTATCAAGGGCACCTTCAGCGATTTCTTCTGATACTTCAGCGGCTACCTTCACAGGGCGAACCAACCAATTTGTCACCAGGTAGCTGACAGCACCAATTAGACCCAAGAGAATAAGCATGCCCCAGAAAAGAACCGTCTGCACAAAATCTAGGGTCTGCTGTTCCCCGTTTAAGTCAAAGACTAGATAGAGCTCATATTTTCCCGCCAGTGGTATTTCAATAGGTGAACCCACTACGATTCCAGGATGTGAGGTTCCATCTGGTTGAGCAATTGCCACCGATTGATAGGTAAGGCGCCCACTTGCTTCACGAACTTGGATCTTTAGATCCACCGGAATGACCGCGGTATCTAAATCTGCAGAAATTGGGCTTTGCAGAATTTGAGCTCCCAACTGCCCCGGTGTTCTAAGCAGAGCAACTTTTCTTGAATCACTTGACCCCGATGACTCCAGAGCCGGAACAACGGAATTCAAAAGTGTCTGCAGTGCAATTTCATCGGTCACGGTAGCTGCCGCAAAAGTGTTTTGCACTTCCACAACACCGCGCTCTGATTCGTCCAGAATTTGAGTTACTCGAGTTTGGTAGAGACCGTTTCCGATTGAATAGGAAAGAAATCCACCAACGATAAGCAGTGATATTCCTGACAGCACTACGGTCGTAAAAACGGCACGAACCTGGAGGAATCGGCGAAAGAGACCGAGCGCCCAATCAATGGCGGCTCGTAATTTCATTTAACTCTGGCCAGCCTTATAGCCGATACCACGCACGGTGGTAACAATCTTTGGATTATCTGGATCATCTTCAATTTTTGAACGAAGGCGTTGGACGTGAACATTTACCAAACGAGTATCCGCTTTGTAGTGATAGCCCCAAACTGTTTCAAGCAACATTTCTCGAGTGAAAACTTGCTTTGGCTTCACCGCAAGGGTAAGCAAAAGATTGAATTCAAGTGGGGTTAGCAGCAACTTCTCAGTGCCGCGGCGAACCTCGTGTCCAATAATGTCCAGAGTCAACGGACCAATCTGAACAGTCTCTTCAGATGCGCTAGTTAGCGGGCGCAGTCTCGCCCGAATTCTCGCAAGTAATACCGTTGGGTCAAATGGCTTTACAACGTAATCGTCGGCGCCTGCTTCTAGGCCGCGCACAACATCTTCGCTTTCGGTTTTTGCGGTGAGCATGATGATTGGTGTGCCTGAGACACTGCGTATTTCGTTACATACCTCTATGCCATCTTTACCAGGCAACATCACGTCAAGTAAAACAAGATCTGGTGATTGAGATTTGAATGCCTCGAGGGCACCGGTTCCCGCGTCGTGAAAAGTTACCGCGAAACCCTCTGCCTCAAGAACAATTCCAACCATCTCGCGCAGTGCGTTATCGTCATCGACGACCAAGATCTTGTGCTGCATGTGTTCCCCGAATCTGAAGGATTAGTAGCGGTAGTGGTCTACCTTGTAAGGGCCTTGCACAGGAACACCAATGTATCGGGCCTGGTCATTGCTCAACTCTGTTAATTCAACACCAAGAGCGCGTAAGTGCAAACGGGCAACCTTCTCGTCCAGTGTTTTAGGCAAAATGTGAACGCCTAGGGGGTACTGTTCCAGCTTGGTGAATAGCTCAATCTGGGCCAAAACCTGGTTTGCAAAAGAGGTGCTCATTACGAAACTAGGGTGGCCGGTTGCATTACCCAGGTTCATTAGGCGGCCCTCACTCAGGATCAACACGGACCTACCGTTTGGTAGCCGCCATTCGTGAACCTGTGGCTTGATTTCAATTTTCTCAACACCTGGAATCCGATTAATGCCAGCCATATCTACTTCGTCATCAAAGTGACCAACGTTGGCGATGATTGCCTGGTGCTTCATCTTCATTAGGTGCTCAGGCTTGATGATTGCAGTGTTTCCCGTAGCGGTAACAAAAATGTCTACCGACTCAATGACTGATTCAAGAGTGGCAACCTGATAACCATCCATCACTGCCTGCAGTGCACAAATTGGATCAATCTCACTAACAATTACTCTCGCACCTTGCCCGCGAAGAGAGTCAGCAGAACCCTTGCCAACATCACCGTAACCGGCAACAAAACAGGTCTTACCACCAATGAGTGTGTCGGTTGCCCGGTTAAGCCCATCAGGCAGCGAGTGGCGAATTCCGTACTTGTTATCAAACTTTGATTTTGTAACGGAGTCGTTGACGTTAATCGCAGGGAAGAGTAGTTCGCCACGCTTATGGAATTCATAAAGGCGGTGCACCCCGGTAGTGGTTTCTTCTGTGACACCTTTAATTTCGGCGGCAATGCGAGTAAAGCGGGTTGGGTCTTGCTTTAGAGAACCTCTGAGAAGCTCAAGAATCACGGCATATTCGTGGCTGTCATCGGCACCTGTTGCTGGCACAGATCCGGCAAGTTCAAATTCGCGACCCTTGTGAACCAACAGCGTTGCGTCGCCGCCATCATCCAGAATCATATTTGGGCCAGTGAAATTTTCACCGGCTGCATCGGCTTCTGCTGACCAATCAAAAATACGGTCCGTACACCACCAGTACTCCTCTAGGGATTCACCCTTCCAAGCAAAAACCGGAGTGCCCGATGGGTTTTGGAGAGAACCCTTTGGTCCAACTACAACAGCGGCAGCGGCCTCATCTTGTGTTGAGAAAATGTTGCACGATGCCCAGCGAACCTGAGCGCCTAGCGCCACTAAGGTTTCGATCAAAATTGCAGTTTGCACGGTCATGTGCAGAGAACCGGTAATTCGTGCACCTTTTAGCGGTTGCGAGGCAGAGAATTCAGCGCGCAGAGCCATTAGGCCTGGCATCTCATTTTCTGCCAGACGAATCTGGTGACGACCAGCTTCGGCTAGAGCTAGGTCTGCAACTTTGAAATCAAATGCGGTGATGGTCTTTGACATTTGGCTTACGCTTTCTGCTGGATGAGGTTTAGAACCTCGTCACGAATCTGGGTCATCTTGGCTTCGGATGAAGCTTCGAC
>JBFYON010000024.1:0-3013 GCA_041303755.1 Micrococcales bacterium
CTGTTTGGTTTAGGCCATGGCTAATCGCCTCGGGTGTGGCCTTGGGCGCGGCTACGGCGGTTAAATGGTCGGGGCTTTACTTTGTTGCCGCATTTGGTCTTTACGTCGTACTGAGCGAGGCACTGGCGCGTAAAGCCGCAAATCAAGAGAACTGGTTCAGTGCCGGGCAAATAAAAAACGGAGCCGTTGCTTTCTTAAGTTTGATTCCGGCAACGATTTTGATTTATGTGATCAGTTGGTCCGGTTGGCTGCTTGGCAATACCGGCTACCTAAGGGACAGTTCAAACAACTGGCTGATCGCGCTTCTGGAATATCACAAAGCGGCATATGGATTCCACATTGGATTGCAAACCCCTCACGCCTATGCTTCAAACCCTTTAAGTTGGCTATTCGCAATAAGACCAACCAGCTTCTTTTACGAAAGCCTTTCGCTAGGCCAAGATGGTTGCAGCGCCGAAGGCGGTTGCTCTAGTGCAATAACAGCACTGGGTAACCCCTTCATCTGGTGGCCGGCGGCTGCATCGGTGTTTTTTGTTGCAGTTTGGTATTTCAAAACACGCGAGCGGCTGCCTGGGCTAATTCTGTTGGGTATTGCCGGCGGCTACCTGCCTTGGTTACTTTTCATGAATCGCACGATGTTTCAGTTTTATGCAATTGCGTTTTTGCCGTGGATGATCTTGGCGCTAATTTTTGTAGCCCGATACTACGTTCGAGAGGCCGTGAGGCCGATTAGGGCCCAGGGGCTATTTTTGCTCTACCTAGGAGTCGCTTGGGCCGGCAGCCTGTTCTTCTTGCCCATCTGGATAGGTACCTGGACCCCTTATTGGTATTGGCATTTGCACATGTGGCTACCCAGCTGGATTTAACCTGCTTAGGCTTAGGGCATGCCTACATACGCCGTTACCTACGTCTACAACGCTTCTGATGAGCACCTTGCAGAAATTCGTCCCATCCATCGCGAATGGCTCAGAGAACGCCTGAGTGAGGGAAAATTACTGGCCAGCGGGCCAATGGTTGATTCCGCCAATGCACTTTTGATTTGGAAAGCAGAAAACGCCAAAGATTTGGCAGAGCTTTTGGATCACGATCCATTTGATATTGCTGGCGTAATAAGTGAACGGGAAATTCAGGAATGGAATCCCGTCTTTGGTCCTTGGAGTTAACTATGCAAAACATTCTTAGTCCCAACGTGACCCTGAACTCCGGCCAGAAAATCCCGCAGCTTGGTCTGGGGGTATACAAACTAGGTCAGGACATTGCCGAAGATCTAATCAAGGCAGCGATCGATACCGGCTATCGAAGAATTGACACTGCAGCGTTCTACCAAAACGAAGTTGAAGTTGGTGCTGGAGTAAGAAACTGTGGGTTAGCCCGCGAAGAAGTTTTTGTGACAACAAAGATTTGGAACGACGATCAGGGATACGACCGAAGCCTCAAGGCAATTGATGAGTCACTTTCTAGGCTCAACATTGATTACATCGATATGCTGCTCATTCACTGGCCAAAGCCCCAGCAAGACTTATTTGTTGAAACTTGGGCTGCTTTCCAAAAGGCTGTCGAATCAGGCAAGATTCTTGGAATTGGGGTTTCGAATTTTCAGCCAAGCCACTTAGAAAAACTAATGGCTGCCGGTGGCACAGTTCCGGCACTCAACCAAATTGAACTGCACCCCGGACTGCAGCAGGCAGAGCTGCGAGCATTCAATGCGACTCACGGAATAGCCACTGAGGCTTGGTCGCCGCTAGCCCGAGGCCGTTTCAATGAAGACCCAATAGTAAAGAGAATTTCAGAGTCGCATAATCGTTCTGCCACTCAGGTGATAATTCGTTGGCATCTTCATCTTGGCAATTTGGTGATTCCAAAGACGGCAACAACCTCAAGGCTGAGCGAGAACATATCGGTGTTTGATTTTGAATTGACCCAGCAAGATATGGCCGACTTGGCAACATTGGAAGCCGGCCTCAGAACCGGCCCGGATCCGGATGAGTTTTAAATGAGAGTTCTGATATCTGGCGCTACCGGGTTGGTTGGCTCTGAGGTTGCCAGACAACTGACTGCTGCGGGGCACGAACCGTTGAAGCTTGTCCGACGCAAGGCAGTGGCTGCAGATGAGGTGGAATGGGACCCGAGCAGAGGGTTTCTTGAAGCCGGAATCATGGAAACAATTGATGCCGTAGTGAACATGGCTGGTGCCACCACCGGCAAGATTCCATGGACTCGCCAATACAAGGAAGAAATAGTTGATTCAAGAATCAACTCAACCCGCACTCTTGTTACGGCCATGGCCGAAGCTAAGCGCCCTCCAAAAGTATTCGTGAGCGGATCTGCCTCTGGTTTTTACGGAGATTGCGGAAACCACTTGCTGACCGAAGATTCACCAAAAGGTACAGGCTTCCTAAGTGATCTTGCTAACCAATGGGAAAAAGAAGCCCTAAAGGCGCCTGCTGGTGTTCGAGTAATTCTTGCTAGAACCACGATGGTGATGTCAAAAAAACTTGGTGCATTGGGCAGGCTCATTCCGCTAATCAAACTTGGTATTGGTGGACCGTTGGGGAACGGAAAGCAATGGTGGGCTTGGATTAGCCAAGTAGATGAGGCCAGGGCCATCATCCACTTGATCAACTCCCCTAAGGCAAGCGGGGCGTTTAATTTGACTGCACCCCAACCCGCCACTTGCGGACAAATCGTAAAGTCTCTAGCCAAGAAACTAAAGCGTCCCGCAATCATTCCGGTACCTGCATTTGCACTGAAACTAATTCTGGGAGAGGCAGCTACGGAACTTTTGCTGTGTAGCCAAAACATGTCTGCCGAGAAGTTGCTTAGCACTGGCTTCAAATTCGAACACGGACAATTGGAGTCAGCGACTTCCTGGGTGCTTGAATAAAAACCTAAACAAAAAAGAACCCTGCCAATCGGCAGGGTTCTTTTTTAAGGTTTAGAAAAATTACTTCTTCTTTGCTACCTTGCGAGCTGCTGGCTTGCGTGCAGCAGTCTTCTTTGCAGGAGACTTCTT
>JBFYON010000025.1:0-8264 GCA_041303755.1 Micrococcales bacterium
GCGCTAGTTAGGACAAGCGAAATCAACCAGAAGATGGACCAGTTGTACGCCGTGGGTGCACGTGCAATTCTCGTAAGTGCTATTCACGCAGCCAGAATCTGATGTCTCTATCGGTGCGCATCATTCCTTGCCTTGACGTTGCTGAGGGGCGTGTCGTCAAGGGAGTGAATTTCACAGATCTTCGTGATGCTGGAGATCCCATCGAGCTTGCCAATCGTTATTACCGGGAAGGTGCTGACGAACTCACATTCTTGGACGTTCAAGCCACAGTCGATAACAGGTCCACTATGTACGACCTTGTCACTGCTTGTGCTGAAAATCTTTTCATACCTTTGACAGTAGGCGGTGGAATCAGAAGTGTTGATGACGTCGCCAAATTACTTGGCGCGGGCGCAGACAAAGTCAGCGTTGGCTCGGCTGGACTTAGCTCTCCAGAATTGCTTAACGCAATTGCAGACCGGTTTGGAAACCAAGTCCTAGTTATCTCACTCGATCTGAAGAGATCTGAAAAGATGTCGTCCGGGTATGTTGTCACGAGCCATGGAGGCAGACAAGAAACTGATCGTGACGCTTTGACATGGATAGCCGAAGCAATAGATCGAGGTGCCGGAGAACTCCTGGTCAATAGCATTGACGCCGATGGAACCAGATCTGGATTTGATGTTGAGATGCTAAGAGATGTTCACGAAGTATCTAGCATTCCAGTTATCGCATCCGGCGGTGCAGGCAAGGCGTCGGATTTTCCTTCGGCTGCCAAGGCTGGTGCCAGCGCCATTTTAGCCGCCAGTATTTTTCACGAAGCATCCGTTTCAATTGCTGAAGTGAAGTCTGAACTAAAATTAGCGGGATACGAAACGAGATGATGATGAGTAACCAGCTTGAGCAACTTAGTGATCTGAAGTTGAACGATGCAGGGTTGATACCTGCCGTTATACAAAGTGCAGTCAGCAAAAGAGTGCTCATGGTGGCCTGGATGAACAAAGAAGCAATCTCAGAAACGATCTCAAGTGGACAAACCGTTTTCTTTTCCAGATCTAGACAGGAACTCTGGTTTAAAGGGCAGACTTCAGGCAATTGTCAGAAAGTCCTCTCTATCGAAATTGACTGCGATAGAGATTGCCTACTCATTCAAGTCGCCGAAGAAGGTCCAGCTTGTCACACAGGAACAAATTCTTGTTTCGACAGCCATGCACGTATAGAGATGAGCGAATAGCATGGCAAAAGTTCAGCTAAGTAAAGCGGAAGTTATCGAACTATCGAAAACCCACAGGGTAATTCCGCTGATTGAATCTCTGTTTTCTGGCTCTGAAACACCTCTATCTATATTCGAAAAACTTGCCGCTCATAGGTCTGGAAGTTTTTTACTTGAATCTGCCCAGCATGGGGTATGGGCGAGGTACAGCTTTATTGGTGTAAACAATCGCGGATACCTATTGCAAGAATCTAACGGGGCAGTCGGTTGGAAGTCCGACCAGAACCATGCGCCACTTTCATCTGGTTCATTTGAATTGCCCGAGTCCGCCCTTGACGCCGTTGCTGAAATTCAGGCTTCTTGGAAGACCTCTCCGATAGGAGACCTACCTCCGCTTACCAGTGGTTTGGTTGGTGTGATGGGCTGGGACCTGATTCGTGAAATTGAAGATATGGCCAAAGCTAAGGTAAAAGATTTTGAATCTCCGGTGCTTGCGCTTGGCATGTTCAGGGATCTAGTTGTTCTTGACCATGAAACCAACAAGGTTTTACTTGTTTCCAACATATTCAATGGTGACGGCGCCGATGTTCCAATGGCTTATGAGCAAGCAAAGACACACATAGACGCAATGAGAGTAGACCTGCTGAAGCCTGCAGAGGCAGTGATTGCCGACATAGATTTTGAAGCGGCGTACTCGGCAGAACATCGAACTACAAAGAACAAATTTCTCGAGGCCGTCGAGAAAGCCAAGCAACACGTGCGAGCTGGAGATGTCTTCCAAGTAGTAATTTCTCAGAGATTTGATTTGCACAGTAAAGCAACACCACTTGACAGCTACCGTGTGCTCCGATCGTTAAATCCGAGCCCCTATATGTATCTGTTGAACTTTGAAGACAGCCTTGGTCCGTTTTCAATTGTTGGCTCGTCACCAGAGGCACTTGTTTCTGTTAGCGAAGGAATAGCTGTAACGCACCCAATTGCCGGGTCTAGGCCTCGAGGAAAAAGTGCAGAAGAGGACCTTCAGCTAGAACAAGATCTAATTGCAGACAATAAAGAAAAATCTGAGCATCTTATGCTTGTAGATCTTGCTCGCAACGATCTGCTAAAGGTTTGCGAACCCGCGTCAGTTTCAGTTTCTGAATTTATGCAGGTTCATAGATTTAGTCACATCATGCATCTAGTTTCAACAGTCGAAGGTTTAGTGTCCAGAGATAAATCTCCGGTGGATGTTTTTAGAGCAACATTCCCTGCAGGAACATTGTCGGGAGCCCCAAAACCCAGAGCTCTTGAAATTATTGATGAATTAGAGGAAACAAACAGAGGCATTTTTGGTGGGGTAGTCGGCTATTTTGATTTTGCCGGTAACGCAGACCTTGCGATTGCCATTAGAACTGCATTTATTAGAGATGGAATCGCCCATGTTCAAGCAGGGGCAGGGATTGTGCTTGACTCTCATGCAGATAGTGAGTTCCAGGAGACTCTAGCTAAAGCAAACGCGCCACTAAGAGCCATAGCTTCGGCGAACGAGATGAATAGAAGATATGAATAGATTTGCATCGAAGCGAATCTTGCTATCAGGTATTTCGTTCTTGCTCCTAATCCTCTTTATAACTAGTGGGAGGAACTGGTACGAAGTTTCTACAACAACCCAAGAGCGCTCAGTCGTCTTGAGTCAGTTTGATGGTTACACCGCTTACCCATGGATTGCTCCGCTGCTGCTGGTTGCCTTAGCGTCATTTGCTCTCGCATCTCTTCTAAAAGCCGGCTTTAGGGGTATCGTTTTCGGCATCGGTGCCGCCTTTAGCATGTTGCTTGGCACCATGGCCTGGATTGCCATAAGTAATCAGGATCTCGGGGGTTTGAAATCGCAACTTGAGTCATTGACGGGAATTGCGGTAACTCATGGATTAGAGAATTTTCAAGTTTCCACTATGTATGACGCTTACATCTCTCTTGGAGGATTCTTTTTACTGAGTTCATTTCTACTTCTAGCCTCCTTGGCCCAGTCAAAATGGGTCAAAGTTGCCGGCACCCCTTCGATAAAGCTTGAAGGAAAGGCTCCGACAGACTCCATTTCCCTTTGGGATGAACAGCGGTAGCCGTTTACACACTTGATAAGATTGCATTGAAAACAGAAAGGCCAATTAATGTCAGAGAACCTAAATGACCCAGGACACGGCGACTCAATAGCCTCTTGGACAGCTGTAATTATCATCATTCTTGCCGTGACCGTAGGTACCTTTGCGTTTTGGTTCGACATTGCTGCTTTAGTTTGGGCTTCTGCCGCTGTGGCGCTTTTGGGTGTTCCTGTTGGAATGTTTTTGAAACGAGCCGGCTACGGAGTCGGCGGAGCAAAGTCTAAGAAAAACCACTAGTGCTCGCAGAGCTCTTTGCCGGTTCTCTTGCTGATGCGGAAAGTCGTCTTCAAGATTTACCGCTACACAAGCTAGAGGCAATTGCCCTTGAGCAAATTCCTGCTCAAGATGCTCTATTGGCCCTGGCACCTGCATCGAACGTAAAAATCCTTGCCGAAGTAAAACGCGCATCGCCATCTAGAGGTCAGTTGTCAGAAATACTTGATCCGGCTGGTTTGGCGCGAACATACACTCAGCATGGGGCCAGTGCAATAAGCGTGCTAACCGAAGAACGAAAGTTCAAGGGCTCTCTAGAAGATCTTCGCAATGTCAGAGCGGCCGTTGATGTGCCCCTCTTGCGTAAAGATTTCATTGCTACGGAGCATCAGATACTTGAGGCCAGGGCGGCAGGCGCCGACATTGTTCTACTTATAGTCGCCGGTCTAAGTGCATCGGAGATTTCAAGGCTGATGGTTTTCACCTCGCAATTGGGTATGACTCCCTTCATTGAGACACACTCCAAAGATGAGTTGAAATTAGCTGTTGACCTTGGGGCAAAACTGGTTGGAGTAAACGCTCGAGATCTATCTACTTTTGAGACAGACCGTAATCTATTCGGCGAGCTCGCAGATCTCTTCCCGCCAGGCGTCATAAAGGTTGCAGAATCCGCAGTCAGGAGCGCCGATGACATTACCCACTATCGCCAAGCCGGAGCTGATGTTATTTTGGTCGGCGAGGCTTTGGTGACCAATGACCCCGCTCAGATGTTGCAGTCTTTCTTAGCTGCAGGCAAGTCCTAGAATTAGGCCATGACAAATCTTCGCGAGCAAGTTGGGCCGTACTTTGGTGAGTTTGGTGGAAGGTTTGTGCCGGAGTCACTTATCGCAGCTTTAGATGAGCTTGATGCCACTTACCAGAAAGCAAAATCCGATCCTGTCTTTCAAGCCGAACTTGCTGAATTGCACAGAACCTACACCGGTAGACCATCCATAATCACTGAAGTCAAAAGGTTCGCTGAGCACGCCGGAGACATTCGGGTCTTTTTGAAGCGTGAAGATCTAAACCACACCGGATCACACAAGATAAACAATGTTCTAGGGCAGGCATTGCTCGCAAAGCGAATGGGTAAGAAGCGAATAATCGCCGAAACTGGTGCCGGTCAGCATGGAGTTGCCAGTGCAACCGCTGCTGCACTTTTTGGTCTTGAGTGCGTGGTTTATATGGGAGAAGTTGATACCGAGCGACAAGCCCTCAACGTTGCCCGAATGCAACTGCTGGGAGCCACAGTCGTTCCAGTGAAGACCGGAAGCAGAACCCTTAAGGATGCAATAAACGAGGCATTGCGTGATTGGGTCGCCAACGTTGAAGACACGCACTATCTGTTGGGTACCGTAGCTGGTCCACACCCTTTTCCAACCATGGTCCGCGATTTCCACAGCATTATTGGTATCGAGTCCAGAAAGCAAATGTTAGACGAATTTGGTTTCCTGCCGACTGCCTTAGCCGCCTGCGTTGGTGGAGGATCCAATGCAATAGGTCTTTTCCACGCCTTCTTGGACGATGAGGAAGTTGAACTTTTTGGCTTCGAAGCAGCTGGAGACGGAATGGGGACACCACGTCACGCGGCAACTTTGAATTACGGCAGGACCGGCGTCCTACACGGAGCAAAGAGTTACATGCTCCAAGATGAAGATGGTCAAACGATGGAAAGCCATTCGATTTCTGCGGGTCTTGATTACCCAGGCGTCGGACCCGAACACGCATGGTTAAAGGATCTTGGTAGAGCAAATTACTGGGGCATCTCAGATGCAGAGGCCATGGATGCCTTGAGGTTGCTCAGTCGAACGGAGGGAATAATCCCTGCCATTGAAACCGCGCATGCGTTGGCCGGAGTTCTTAAGCTCGGACAGGTACTACCTAACGGGTCATCTGTTCTCGTGAATCTATCCGGTCGCGGTGATAAAGACATGGAAACTGCAGCAAAGTACTTTGGATTACTGGACGGTAACAAATGAGCAAGACTGCATCAGTTTTAAAGGCTAATCAAGATGCGGGTAAAGGTTCGTTGATTGGCTATTTTCCCGCCGGCTACCCAACGCTTGACGATTCTGTAGAAGCAGCCATCGCCATGTGCAAAAGCGGAATAGATGTTCTTGAACTTGGAGTTCCTTATTCTGATCCGGTTATGGATGGCCTAGTTATTCAACAGGCAACAGAGCAAGCGCTTGAAAATGGATTCAAGTTACGTCAGGTTTTTGAAGCCGTCGCGGCAATTACTTCCGAAGTTGATACCCCCGTATTAGTCATGACTTATTGGAACCCTGTGCTTAGCTATGGAATCGAGAATTTTGCTAGAGACCTCGCTGCCGCAGGGGGAGCAGGTCTGATCACACCGGACCTGATACCCGATGAAGCGGGCGAATGGTTAGCTGTTTCAGACAAATACAATCTAGATCGAGTTTTTCTTGCCGCTCCCACCTCAACTCCTGAGCGAGTTAGAAACGCAAGTGAACTTAGCAGGGGTTTCGTTTACGCAGTTTCGACGATGGGAATTACCGGCACTCGCGATACTGTTGACGATCTGGCTAAGTCGGTTGTTGCTTCAGTTCGAGAAGAGTCGGATTCGCAAAATACCGCTGTGGGAATTGGTATTTCTTCTTCTAATCAAGTTGCAGATGTAAATTCTTACGCTGACGGTGCGATTGTTGGATCGGCTTTCATTAAGGCCTACTCACAGGGCGGTCTACAAGCGCTAACTGAAAAAGTTATTGAGTTAGCGAAGGGAAGTACCAAGTGATCCTGGCAAGCATCCCAAGTCCAAGCATCAGCTTCATTGAACTCGGCCCATTCAAAATTCATTTTTACGCGCTGTGTATTCTTGCAGGCATCATTCTGGCTGTTCTAATCGCTGATCGAAGGTTAGTCAGATGGGGTTATCAGTCCGGGCTTGCGCTAGACGTGGCCCTCTGGACTGTGCCTATCGGTGTTGTAGGCGCCAGAATATTCCATGTGCTTACCCATTCCGGAGATTACTTTTATCCGGGGGCTGATCTGACCGCTGTCTTCAGAATTTGGGAGGGTGGAATTGCCATCTATGGAGGCCTTATTGGTGGCGCGTTGGGCGCGTGGATTGGTGCTAACCGAGCGGGTATCAAATTTTGGGATTTTGCTGACGCAGTTGCTCCAGGCATTCTTCTGGCCCAAGCAGCTGGACGCTGGGGAAATTACTTTAATCAAGAGCTATTTGGACAGCCAACAACGCTTCCTTGGGGGCTACAGATTGATTCCTCCAACCCTGCTTTTCCTGTTGGGCTTCCGGCCGAAACCCTGTTTCACCCCACTTTTCTCTACGAATCTACCTGGAGCATCCTTGGCGTAGCCATCCTGCTAACGCTGGATAAGAGACTAAACCTCCGCAACGGAGCAATGTTTGGTGCCTATTTGATTTATTACTCGCTAGGCCGTATTTTCACCGAAAACCTAAGAATCGACCCTAGCGACCTCATCTTTGGCATCCGGACGAATGTTTGGTCGGCCATTCTTGGCATTGTGGCCGGAATCGCAATTATCTACTGGCAACGAACTCGAATCCCGGCAAGAATCAAGTAACTCAAAAAGAGTGTTTTGCCAGAATGCGTTAGACTCAAGGCCAGAATAGTCTTAGTTTCCAACCGTTTTGCGGTTGGCTTTTGGGCCAATGTTGTCCCTCCTACCTAGTGATTGGAGTGTGGCATGTCCGTGATGTCGCCGTTTCAGAGATTTGGCACCGCCCCGGTTGCCCAGGGTCTATACGACCCGTCTCGAGACAAAGACGCTTGCGGACTCGCCATGGTGGCAACTCTTAGAGGTACCGCAGGTCACGACATTGTCAAAACTGCACTAACAGCGCTGACAAATCTTGAGCACCGTGGGGCAGTTGGCTCTGACGCAGGCACAGGCGATGGCGCGGGTATTCTCACTCAGGTTCCCGATGCTTTTTTCAGAGCTGTTACATCGTTTACCCTTCCAGAGAAGGGCCTTTACGCGGTTGGACTCGTATTTATTGAAAAGGGAGAAGAACAGCGACTCGAAGCGTCTTTCGAAAACCTTGCTAAAGAAGAAAATCTTTTTGTTCTTGGTTGGCGCGAAGTTCCTATCAACCCAGATGTATTAGGTGATCTAGCCAGAGCAGCAATGCCAACGATTCGCCAGGTTTTTGTTTCATCAACAGACTTAGTATCTGGCATGGAGCTCGAGAGACGAGCCTATAGATTGCGTAAGCGTTCTGAGAGAACTCTCGGTGCTTATCACCCTTCGCTCTCTTCCCGGACACTGGTATACAAGGGAATGGTCACCACGCTTCAGCTCGAGCCATTTTTTCCTGATTTGAGTAATGAATTATTTGAATCAACACTGGCACTCGTGCACTCCAGATTTTCTACAAACACGTTCCCTTCATGGCCGCTGGCACATCCGTTCCGCATGATTGCTCACAACGGTGAAATTAACACTGTTAAGGGAAACAGAAATTGGATGAGATCGCGCGAAGCGCAATTGGCATCGGACCTGCTCGGAAACATCAAAGATCTAACACCTATCATTACGCCAGACGGATCTGACTCGGCTTCTTTTGATGAAGTTGTTGAACTTCTTTACATGTCTGGTCGCAGTCTTCCTCACGCCATGATGATGATGATTCCAGAAGCTTGGGAAAAGCAGAGCGACATCGATGACAACCG
>JBFYON010000026.1:0-3864 GCA_041303755.1 Micrococcales bacterium
CTTGAACCGCCTTAACTCCCTTTGCAAGTTCGTCTGCCTTTACCTCTTCTTTGCACATGTAGCCGTCGGCTCCACGTCGAAGCGCCTCAACAACAATCATTTCGCTCAAGGTATTTGCCAAAACCAAAATTTTGGTTGCGGGATAACGATCAGATATTTCCTCGCAAAGTTTCAGCCCGCGAGTGGTGTCATCACCAAGATCTAGATCAATGATTAGGACATCGGGTCCGTGTTCGTCAACGCCATCGATGACGCTTTCGTAAGTGGTGGCCTCTGCGACCACGGCCATTCCGGTGTTGCGTTCCAAGATGGATCTGATGCCCACGCGGGTAATTACGTTTCGATCAGCAACCATCACCCGGGTTGTGGCCATGGGTGAACGACGCCCTAAAGGTACGTCTGAGCGACCGTCTCTGTCCATGATTCAGACAATACTCCCCTACCTAGCCGTTTGGCTAGGTCAGTACCTAACCGATGGTCGTGCTTATGGCTAGTCAGGCGAAAACGTAACCATTTCTTTATCAACCCAGGCGTAGATTCCCAACTAATGGTCGGCAAAGATGCCGATCAATCCAAAAGAGAAAGCACAAAAATGACCGTTTACGCACAACCAGGTCAGGCAGGCGCCGTCGCCGACTTCAAGCCACGCTATGACCACTGGATCGGTGGACAGTATGTCCCACCTTCATCAGGAGAGTATTTTGAAAACGTGACGCCGGTAACGGGTCGCGTTTTTTGTGAAATTGCTCGAGGCAATGCCGCAGATATCGACAAGGCTCTTGATGCAGCACACGCAGCTGCAAAGGCCTGGGGTCAAACTTCTCCGACTGAGCGCGCAATCATTCTTAACAAGATTGCTGACCGCATGGAAGCAAATCTCGAAAAGATTGCTGTTGCAGAAACTTGGGATAACGGAAAGCCAGTTCGCGAAACTATGGCTGCCGATATTCCACTAGCGATTGATCACTTCCGCTACTTTGCCGGCGCAATTCGTGCACAAGAGGGTTCCCTTGGTGAGCTAAACCACAACACAGTGGCTTACCACTTCCACGAACCACTGGGTGTTGTAGGTCAGATTATTCCTTGGAACTTCCCAATCTTGATGGCTGTGTGGAAACTTGCGCCTGCACTTGCTGCTGGTAACTGTGTTGTTCTAAAGCCAGCTGAGCAGACACCTGCATCAATTTTGTTCTTGATGGATATCATCGGAGACTTGCTTCCAGCCGGTGTAGTAAACATCGTTAACGGTTTTGGTGTTGAAGCAGGCAAGCCGCTTGCATCGTCTCGCCGCATTGCAAAGATTGCATTTACCGGTGAAACCACAACTGGTCGTTTGATCATGCAGTACGCATCAGAAAATATTATTCCGGTGACGCTAGAGCTTGGTGGAAAGTCACCAAACATTTTCTTCCGCGACATTGCAGAAGAGAACGACGCGTTCTACGACAAGTGCATCGAAGGCTTCAACATGTTTGCTCTTAACCAGGGTGAAGTATGTACCTGTCCTTCACGTGCGCTTATTGATGCACCTATCTACGACAAGTTCCTTGCCGACGCAATGGTTCGCACCAAGCAGATCATTCAGGGCAACCCACTTGACACCGCGACCATGATTGGTGCCCAGGCATCAAACGATCAACTCGAAAAGATCTTGAGCTACATCGAGATTGGTAAGCAAGAAGGCGCCAAGCTACTTATGGGTGGTAAGCGCGCTGACCTTGGTGGAGACCTATCAGGTGGTTTCTACGTAGAGCCAACCATCTTCGAAGGCACAAACAACATGCGTATTTTCCAGGAAGAAATCTTTGGTCCTGTGTTGTCAGTCGCTAAGTTCGATGGCTTCGGCGAAGCTATGGAAATCGCAAACGACACTCTCTACGGTCTAGGTTCTGGTGTTTGGACTCGCAAGATCAACACCGCTTACCGTGCAGGTCGCGAAATCCAGGCCGGCCGCGTGTGGACCAACTGCTACCACGACTACCCAGCTCACGCCGCCTTCGGTGGTTACAAGTCATCGGGTATTGGTCGCGAGAACCACAAGATGATGTTGGACCACTACCAGCAGACTAAGAACCTTTTGGTCAGTTACTCAGAAGACAAGTTGGGCTTCTTCTAAACCAACACCGATGCGGGGGTCGACTGAAAAGTCGGCCCCCAAATCACTATCTCAGAAACAATTTCTAGGAGTAATCTCAAATCATGAGCAACGCGATGACGCTAACTTACGGAACGCTACCTAAGCGAGTCGACACCACTGAAGTTGCCGAAAACCTACTTCGCAAACTAACCAAAATTCACGGCCCGCTGATGTTCCACCAATCGGGCGGTTGCTGCGATGGTTCTGCTCCAATGTGCTACCCAGCTGGCGAATTCAGAGTTGGTGGCGCCGATGTGCTCTTAGCCGAATTGGTAATCGATGATATTGCCGAACCAATCCGAGTTTGGATTTCGCTCGAACAATTTGAGTACTGGAAGCACACCCACTTAACCATTGATGCTGTTCCAGGGCGTGGCGGCGGATTCTCCGTTGAAACTCCTGAGGGCCTCAGATTCATAATTCACTCGCGTCTCTTCAGCGACGAAGAAGCGCTAGAGCTAAACGCAGCCCCAGTTTTGCTCGGCAGTGGCGAAAAGAAGATCGTTTAGCCTTCGCAGCAACGATCTGACCCTTGTTCATTACCTTGGCTTGAGTTAGATTGGAAGACGGCTCAATCGGGCCAATACAACAGACGGCTGGAATTACCATCCAGTACGAAACTGAAGGAAACTAATTGAATATCGTATTAACTCGCGCCCTAAAAATCGGCGCTGCGGCTCTAATTGCCGCCACTGCTGCAACCACACTTTCTGGTTGCGCAAAAGAATCAACCCCCACCACCGGCCAAGAATCAATCACTGTTTACTCAGGTAGATCAGAGGATTTGATTGCACCGTTGCTTGAACAATTCACAGCTGAATCAGGAATCGCTGTTGAAGTTCGATACGCAGACTCTGCCGCATTTGCCGCACAGATTCTTGAAGAAGGCAGCAACGTACAGGCTGACGTTTTCTTTTCGCAGGATGCCGGAGCACTTGGTGCACTTAATGAAGCCGGTGTGCTAAAAACCCTAAACTCCGATATCACAAGCTTGGTTGCCAGCGAATATCGCGCGGCAAATGATTCTTGGGTTGGTATTTCTGGTCGCAGTCGAGTCTTTAGCTACGACCCAGCAAAAATCTCTGCGGCCGAACTACCAAAATCAATCTTTGATTTGGCTGATCCAAAGTGGAAGGGCAAGCTAGGCATCGCGCCAACCAACGCCTCTTTCCAAGCAGCGGTCACAGCAATGCGTGTTCTGAAGGGAGAGGCTGAAACCGTAGCGTGGCTTACGGCTATGAAGACAAATGCAGTTCTATTTGAAAAGAACTCGCAAATTCTTGAAGCTGTTGAGTCGGGCCAAATTTCAGCTGGACTGATTAATCACTATTACTGGTACGAACGCGCTGCCGAGGTTGGCGAAGACAAGATGACTTCTAAGATGGCGTGGTTTGAATCTGGCGATGTAGGCAACCTAATCAACTTGGCCGGTGCTGCTGCACTGACTGACAAGCCAGAGGCACAGACTTTCATCAAGTGGTTGCTTGGAACTTCTGCACAAACCTTCTTTGTTGAGAAGACCGCCGAGTATTCGCTAACCGGACTGCCGGCTAAAGGTACTTTGCCGGCACTTGCTGAAATTCCAGCAGTAAAGATTGACCTAGCTGCCCTGGCGCCACTGGCCAAGACACTTGAGTTGATTCGCGACGCAGGACTAACCGACTAAGGAAAATCCTGAAAAATTCACTACGGCAGCGACCGCCAGCCCTCCTGATTGGGCTGGCAGT
>JBFYON010000027.1:0-5100 GCA_041303755.1 Micrococcales bacterium
CCCATTGCTGACTGGATTGTTGAATTGATGCCATTGATTCGCATCAGCTGATCGGTAGGCACAATCTGCGGCAGCATTGCCGAAACCGCTGGCATCTGCACACCGGCTCCAACTGATCGCACTGCCATCACCAAGAAGATAAGCCAAAGGTCATCGACCCCAGAAAGCATCAATAGGGCAAGACCAAGAGTAGAAAGCGCGATTGCTGAGTCAGAAGCAATGATCATCAATCGGCGGTTTACGCGGTCAGCCCAAACCCCGGCGAAGATTGAAACAATTGCCTGTGGAACAAATCCAAAAATTACGGCTAGCGCAAGAACCACGCCTGACTTAGTGGTCAGGGTTAGGTGCCACAAAATTGCGTACTGCACCAAAAACGAACCAAACATTGAAATCGTTTGACCGGTCAGAAAAATTGCAATGCGCTTTTTCCAGCCAGGCATGTTTTCGCTGGTGTCCATAAAACTATTCCTTTGGTAGAACTTTGAGTGTATTCAGAGTTGGGTCGGCAACAAAGGCAATGCGCACGCCCATGTCGCGAGCCTTGAACAGTGCACTCAGCGCGGCCTCAGTAATGCGTTCACCTGGTGACAACACCGGCACACCGGGTGGGTAAGGGCAAATCATTTCTGCAGAGACGCGGCCAACCGCATCCTTTGCGTCAACCACTTCGTAATCAGAAAAGAACGCCTCGCGCGGGGTAACTACAACATCTGGCTCAATAGAGAACGCTGGCAAAATTTCAATAGCGCGCGGTTCTCCCCGGTGGGCCTCAACGGAAGCGATGATCTTCTTGACCAGGTCATTGATTCGGTCTGGGGTATCGGCGAAGGTAATCATTGGGATTATTAGGTCGCGGTTTGCCATTTCAACATCTATGTTGGCGGCCAAAAGATCTGCCTCAACCTTGTTGCCATCGGCACCGCAACTGCTAAGCAAAATAACTAGCTTCAACGGGTCAATGTACTCACCGTCAATAACTTCAATACCTGCGGCAACCAGGGCTGCGCGCCCGCGCTCGGTTGCCTCGATTACTGGGCCAATCAGTTCTTCACCGTGACGCTCTAGTAGCGCACGGGCAGCATCAATAGAAGCCAAGATTCGGCCTGACATTGATGTGGTCTGAGTTGAATCAAACATCTTGTTAAAGCGTGAAAGGTCAACGTATTCATCGCGCACCAAAACAAAAGATGCCTGCGAATACGAAGGCAGGGTCTTGTGCGCGGAGGTCACAACAATGTCGGCACCTTCGGCGATTGGGTGGTTTGGCAGCTCCGGGTGGAAACCGTAGTGAGCAGCCCAGGCAGCATCAACCACTAGTGGTATTCCAGCATCGTGGCAGACCTTTGAAAGTCTTGGAATGTTTGACATTGTTCCAACGTATGAAGGCTCACCAATCAAGACTGCTTTTGCATCGGGGTGCGCAGCAATGGTCTCGGCCAAGCGAGTCGATGGCAGGTATTCAGGCAATCCGGTGGCCGGGTTGATCTCCGGGCGAATCCAAACCGGAATCACTCCGGCGTACACCAAACCAACCAAAACAGATTTGTGCAGAGTGCGAGAGACAATGACTTTATCGCCGGGTGAGGCAACGGCCATTACCGCGGCGTGATTTGAACCCGATGAACCGTTTACTCCAAAACGGCAAAGTTCTGCGCCCCAAAGTTTTGCGGCAATGGCCTCAGCTTCAAGAATGAGCGAGGGAGAAATTCTGTGGGTGTGGTTTCCGGGTAGAACCGGAATGTCACCATCAACAATTGCACCGGTTAGGTCAGTGCGGCCCTTGTGTCCAGGAATCTGAAAAGGAGATCTGTCTGTCTCCATGTCGCGGATCCACGCGTCTAGCAGGGGTGCGCTGGTTCGCAAACCCATTGGGTCTTTCGTATCAAGAAGTGTGGCTGCGCCAAATGCGTGCTGAGGCAATATCCCGCCTTTCGGTTTATTCGGCTTTTAGCCTAGTTAGTTTGAACCCGATGACAAAGGGACCAGACCTTTCGATCTGATCCCTTCATCGGAAGTTAATGTTTCGAAGGTTTAGAACTCAACCTTGGTCACGTTGGTGTCTAGCAAGATGCCAGGACCGAATGTGGTTGAAAGTGCACCCTTGATTAGGTAACGACCCTTTGAAGACGATGGCTTCAAACGAAGGATCTCATCCATTGCAGTAGCTAGGTTGTCACCCAACTGCTCCTTGGTGAATGATGCCTTACCAATGATGAAGTGAAGGTTTGACTGCTTATCAATGCGGAACTCAATACGTCCACCCTTGATGTCGTTTACAGCCTTCGCTACGTCAGGAGTCACGGTTCCGGTCTTTGGGTTAGGCATTAGGTTACGAGGACCTAGGACCTTACCAAGACGACCAACCTTACCCATTAGTTCTGGGGTTGATACTGCTGAGTCGAAGTCTGTCCAACCTGCAGCTACCTTTTCGATAAGTTCGTCTCCACCAACTTCGTCAGCGCCTGCAGCCTTCGCTGCATCTGCTGCAGCACCGGTTGCGAAAACGATAACGCGGGCAGTCTTACCAGTTCCGTGTGGAAGTGAAACAGTTCCACGGATCATCTGATCTGCCTTGCGAGGGTCAACACCGAGCTTGAATGCAGCCTCGATGGTTGAGTCGAACTTCTTTGAACCAGTCTCGCGAATAATCGCAACTGCTTCAGCTGGAGTGTATAGCTTGCCTTCTTCGATAAGTTTGGCGGCTGCTATATAAGCCTTTGAGCGCTTTGCCATGCTGTTGTTCCTTTTCTAATTGGTCACAGTTGTGGTCAACGTACCGCGCACGGTACTCCCACGACTTAGTGGATGAGGTTTATTAAGCCTCGGTGGTGATTCCCATTGAGCGTGCAGTACCAGCGATGATCTTTGCAGCTGCATCGACATCGTTAGCGTTTAGGTCTGCCATCTTCTGCTCGGCAATCTTGTAAAGCGCGTCCTTAGACAGGGTTGCAACCTTCACGGTGTGAGGAGTTGCTGATCCCTTTGCTACGCCAGCTGCCTTCTTGATTAGCTCAGCTGCTGGTGGAGTCTTTAGAACGAATGTGAATGAACGGTCTTCGTAAACAGTAATTTCTACTGGGATTACGTTGCCCTTCTGGTCTGCGGTTGCGTTGTTGTACGCGGTGCAGAACTCCATGATGTTCACGCCGTGCTGACCAAGAGCTGGACCAATAGGTGGAGCTGGGTTAGCAGCGCCTGCCTGGATCTGCAGCTTGATCATTCCGGTGATCTTTTTGCTCGGTGCCATTTGATTTTTCCTTTTGTTTGTTTGGAAACTTTTGAAATCTATTTATTTAGTTCAGTGCGCCAACCTGCTCGAAGCCAAGCTCCACAGGAGTCTCGCGCTCGAACAGTGAAACAAGAACAGTAAGCTTGCCGCTTTCTGGCTTGATCTCTGAGATGGTGCCAGGAAGACCAGCGAATGATCCGTCCTTGATCATGATGCTCTCGCCAACCTTGAAGTTGATGTTGACAGGAATTGCCTTTGCCTTGCCCTTGACGGCAACGCCACCCTTTGAAGCAGCCTTTGCAGCAGCCTCTTCTGGCAGCACAAACATTGACTTCAACATGTTGAATGCTTCTTCAGCGCGAAGCGGTGTTGGGTTCTGTGAGTTACCAACAAAGCCGGTAACAGCTGGGGTGTGACGAACAAGTGACCATGACTCTTCGTTCATTTCCATGCGGATCAAAACGTAGCCAGGGATACGAACCTTGGTAACCAACTTGCGCTGGCCGTTCTTGATTTCGATTGATTCTTCCATTGGAACTTCAATCTGGAAGATGTCATCTCCACCTTCGATTGCAAGCTTTCGGTTTTCGATGTTCTGCTTAACGCGCTTCTCGTAACCTGCGTAAGAGTGAATTACGTACCACTTACCTGGCTGACGACGAAGCTCTGCCTTAAATTCGCGGTACGGGTCATCTGAGCCACCCTCAGAAACTTCAGCATCAACTGCTGCAGCTTCTTCTTTGGCTTCAACGATTGCTTCTTCAAGCTCTAGGTCCTGCTCTAGTTCAGCAGCAGCATCCTGCGCCAAGTCGGCAAGGTCAGCATCGGCTTCAGCGATTACCGCGTCAGCAACAACGTCTTGAACCTCGGCTACTGCCTCTAGTTCTTCGCGTTCTGTTTCACTCACTTGATGTGTCCTTACTAATTAAGCGGTTGGGGTGAAGATGAATACAACACCCTGGTAAAAAAGCCAGTCGAACAAAGAAATGATTGCCATAACAACTACAACGAAAGCCAATACAACGCCGGTGTAGTTACGAAGTTCTGCCCAAGTTGGCTTGGTGACCTTCTTTAGCTCAATCACTACCTGCTTGAAGAACAGGATGACGCGTGCGATGAAGTTGCGACTCGATGCCTTATCGGCTTTAGCCTTTTCGACTACATCTTCTGAGACTTGCTCTAGCTCTTCAGCCATGCTCATTCCTTCTTCTTCGTTTGATAACGCTTGTACTACTTGCAGGGCGGACAGGACTCGAACCTGCAACCCTCGGTTTTGGAGACCGATGCTCTACCAATTGAGCCACCACCCTATGAGGGAAAATCCAACAACACGAGCGGCAGTCATCCGGGCGTCAAAAAATTAGATAAATCTAAGAATTGATTAATTTGCCAGATTAGGCTTCCTGAGTTGTCAAACTCACTTCCTAAAGGATACCCGCTGTTTCCCAGTAATGCAAAGGGGGATCTGCTTGCTAACCTTTATACATGCCCGAATTCCCTCGCATTTCAAAGCGCATTGGCGCAATTGCCGAATCAGCAACCCTGAAGGTTGATGCCAAGGCCAAGGCCCTGCAGGCAGCTGGCCGTCCGGTCATCTCATATGCAGCGGGTGAACCAGATTTTGCCACCCCGGCCCACATTGTTGAGGCAGCGGCCAAGGCAGTTCTAGACCCTAAGAACCACCGATACACCCCGGCAATTGGCCTTCCTGACCTTCGCGAGGCTATTGCAGCCAAGACAAAGCGTGATTCAGGCACCGATATGACCGCGGCTCAGGTTATTGTCACCAACGGTGGCAAGCAGGCGGTTTACCAAGCTTTTGCCACCATCGTTGATCCGGGCGATGAGGTTTTGATGCCTACCCCGTT
>JBFYON010000028.1:0-3787 GCA_041303755.1 Micrococcales bacterium
GTTCCCTTTGTCTGAGTTAGGAACTCAGTGCGGAAACCAATCAAGCCACGGCTAGGCACACGGAATTCCATGCGGGTCCAACCAGTTGAATTGGCGACCATGTTCTTCATTTGACCCTTGCGCGCTGCAAGCAGCTGAGTCATTGAGCCCAAGAATTCCTCTGGCACGTCAATGGTTAGGTCTTCGAATGGTTCGTGAAGCTTTCCGTCAACACGCTTGGTCACTACCTGAGGTTTTCCAACAGTCAGTTCATAACCTTCGCGACGCATCTGCTCAACAAGAATCGCAAGAGCTAGCTCTCCACGACCCTGCACTTCCCAAGCATCTGGGCGCTCGGTAGGAAGAACTTTAATTGACACGTTACCGATTAGTTCTTTGTCAAGGCGGTCCTTAACCAAACGAGCGGTTACTTTTGCACCCTTTACGCGACCAGCCATTGGTGATGTGTTGATACCAATGGTCATCGAGATGGCCGGGTCATCAACTGTAATCATTGGCAACGGACGAACGTCATTTGGATCAGCAAGGGTTTCACCAATGGTGATTTCTTCGATACCGGCAACCGCAACGATGTCGCCAGGGTTGGCTTCATCGGTTGGGAAGCGCTCTAGCGCCTTGGTCTTTAGTAGCTCTGTGATCTTTACGTTTTGAGTTGTGCCATCTTGACGAACCCAAGCAACCTGCTGACCCTTTTTCAAAGTTCCGTTGAAAATACGTAGCAATGCAAGACGACCCAAGAATGGAGATGCGTCAAGGTTAGTCACGTGCGCCTGTAGCGGAGCTTCATCGTCATACTTTGGTGCGGGAATGTACTTCATGATTGCACCGAAAAGTGGCTCAAGGTTTTCACCCTCAGGCATTGTGCCATCAGCAGGCTTGGTTAGGGATGCAATTCCCGCACGACCTGAAGCATAAATAATTGGAAGCTCAAGAATTCCATCGATGTCTAGATCTGGAACAGTGTCATGCAAGTCAGATGCAAGTCCCAGCAACAGGTCGTGAGTCTCTTCAACTACCTCATCGATACGCGCATCGGGGCGGTCAGTCTTGTTTACCAACAAGATAACCGGAAGCTTTGATTCAAGAGCCTTGCGAAGAACGAAACGAGTCTGCGGAAGAGGGCCCTCAGAAGCGTCAACAAGAAGCACAACGCCGTCAACCATTGAAAGTCCGCGCTCAACCTCGCCACCAAAGTCGGCGTGACCTGGGGTATCAATTACGTTGATTGTGATTTCTTTTCCACCAGAGTGATCACCCTTGTAGGCGATTGCGGTGTTCTTGGCAAGAATGGTGATTCCCTTTTCGCGTTCAAGGTCACCTGAGTCCATAACGCGCTCGCCCACTGCAGCGTGATCGCTGAATGAACCGGTCTGGCGAAGCATGGCATCAACCAAAGTGGTCTTACCGTGGTCTACGTGGGCAACGATTGCGACATTGCGCAAGTCATCTCTGGTGGCCTGAGCCATAGGAACATCCTCATTGTGAGCGCGCCAAAAATTAATGGCACATAAATTGAATACTTAGGGGGTGCAGAACTGCATCTTTGAGCCCCTGCCTTGCCAGTCTACCTTTTTACTCAGGGAAATGACAGGCAACCTCGCTGGATTCAACCTTGCGAAGTTGTGGCTCTTCAGAGAAACACTTGGCCTGCGCCTTCCAGCATCGGGTGCTGAAAACACAGCCGGTAGGCGGATTCATAGGGCTAGGAAGCTCACCAGACAAAACAATTTGTTCACGTTTACGCTCCAGCTTTGGATCTGGAATTGGAACCGCAGACAAAAGCGCCTTGGTATAAGGGTGGTGTGGGGCCGTATAAATAGAGCTGGTAGGCGCAATTTCCATGATTTTGCCCAGGTACATTACGGCCACGCGGTCAGCAATGTGCTGGACCACCGATAGGTCGTGGGCGATAAATAGGTATGACAAACCAAAGTCGTCACGTAGATCGCTCAGCAGGTTCACTACCTGAGCCTGAATTGAAACGTCCAGGGCTGAAACCGGCTCATCGCAAACGATGAATTTTGGCTTTAGTGCCAGCGCGCGAGCAATTCCAACGCGCTGCCTCTGGCCGCCAGAAAATTCATGCGGGTATCTGTCAAAGTGTTCCGCGCTCAAGCCAACACGTTCAAGTAACTCTTGAACAGCTGCCTTAACGCCGCCCTCCGGCTTAATCCTGTGAACTTCATAAGAAGCCGAAATGATCGCGCCGATAGTTTGGCGAGGATTCAACGAAGCCTGTGGGTCTTGGAAGATCATCTGCATCTGAGTACGTAGCGGCTTCATCTTTCTAGATGAATATCCAGAGATTTCTTCACCCTCAAATTTGATAGATCCAGAAGTTGGGTCGTATAGCTTCAAGACTGTGCGGCCGGCAGTTGATTTTCCGCAACCCGACTCTCCCACCAAGCCCAAGGTTTCACCTTGCTTGAGAGAAAAACTCAAACCATTTACAGCCTTGTTTGTTCCGCGCTCCCGCGAAAACATACCGGGGCCAGATACCGGAAAAAACTTTTCGAGATTGGTGACCTCTAATAGCGGCTCGCTCACTTGGTCTTTCCTTCGTACAGGTGGCAACGGCTGTAGTGGCCGGTGGAAATTTGAATTAATTCTGGAGCAGTAGTTTCACATTTGTTACCGGGAACTTCACTCTTGCGACTGCATCTTGGTGCAAAAGCACATCCGGCGGTAAGTTTCATAAGCGATGGCGGCTGGCCCGGAATTGCGGTCAGGCGATCTTCATGTGGGCGGTCCATTCTTGGAACAGAACCCAATAGACCAACCGTGTAGGGCATCTTAGGTTTTGCATACAGTTCTTCAACCGCAGCGCTTTCAACGAGCTTGCCCGCATACATAACGTTCACGCGATCGGCCGCACCGGCAACCACACCTAAATCATGTGTGATCAAGATAACTGCCATTTTGAATTGTTTTTGCAGATCTGCAATCAACTTCAAAATCTGAGCTTGCACTGTAACGTCTAGCGCGGTGGTTGGCTCATCGGCAATTAGGACAGATGGATTGTTAATCAATGCCATGGCAATCATGACTCGCTGTCGCATACCGCCAGAGAACTGGTGCGGGTAAGCCCTCAGCCTCTCTTCAGCATCGGCAACGCCAACCAGCTCCAAAAGTTCAACTGCTCTTGCACGACTGATTTTTTTGTCAACTTCGTTGTGTGCTTGGTGCGCCTCGATAAGTTGATCACCAATTGAGTAAAAAGGGTGCAGGGCTGACATTGGATCCTGGAAAATCATTGCGATGTCTTTGCCGCGAATTTTACGAATTTCATCTGGAGCCATGCCAATGAGCTCAACCTCACCAGAATCTGTCTGCAAAAGTACAGAGCCCGAGATCTTGGTCTTGCCTTTTGGCAATAAGCCCATGTAAGCCAAATTACTTACGGACTTACCGGATCCCGATTCGCCAACAATGGCAAGGGTCTCGCCTCGTTCAACTGTGAATGAAATACCGTCTACGGCTTTAACGATTCCGTCAGGTGTGGTGAACTCCACCTTGAGGTCCTTAACAGTAAGCAAGCTCATTAGACCCTCACTCTTGGATCAATGAACGCGTAAACAAGATCCAGCACCAGGTTCATCAGCACCACAATGGCCGCGGCCAAAAGAGTTGTTGCCACAATAATCGGAAGGTCATAGTCAAGAACTGCACCTAGAGACAATCTGCCAAGACCTGGCAAATTAAATACAGCTTCTGTCAAAATTGCGCCACCCATTAGGCCCGCAAAGTCCAAGCCAGCCATGGTTGCAATCGGAGCAAGCGCAGCTCG
>JBFYON010000029.1:0-6787 GCA_041303755.1 Micrococcales bacterium
TGACGTAAATTATTTATCACAACACGTGCACCGGCTACTGCATCGCCGATTGGTAAACCTAACGCTCTGGCTGCATCATTGCCCGTTCCAGCCGCAACAATACCCAGAGGGATATCAGCATGGGCGCAGAGATTAATACCAAGGTGAGTCATTCCGTCGCCACCAACCACTACGAGACCATCAATGAGTGCGTTCTCTATAGCATTTTTGGCATTCGCTTTACTCTCAGCCATTGAGTTACCGGTGAGATCAAGCACTTCGCTTTCCCGTTGCAACTCAGCTATGGCTTTCTGGCCCTCAATGCGGCCGGCGCCATTACCTGCCGATGGGTTAATCAAAACACCAAGTCTTTTCACAGTGGTTTACCTTGGGCTAATCAGAACAACGATTACACCGATGGCAACCATGGCGCTAGCAAATATTGCAATTATCTTTTGTGAGCGCTGGAATTTGATTCGCTTGGAAAGCATGATGGTTTTGTAAATGCTTTCAAGACTTGCTGAATTTAAGTGCAACCCCGCAGCCGAAGAATCCGTTAGCCCTTCTGAATCCAGCGCTATTCCAACCTGTGCTTCAGCAAGTGCCAACGAGTCTGATCCTAAAGAACCGGCCACGGTAACTCGTGATCCGTCGGCTCTTAACTTTCGAACCACATCGCCTTTGCGACTTGGATTAATTTCGGCAAAGACCTCGGCGATATTCAATTGACTAGCCACGTTTTGGGCGACTCCCGAAGCATCACCGGTGACCATCGCTACTCGAATTTTTTTAGCGTGAAGCATGTTCACGAATTGCGCTGCCTCCGGTAGGACGGTTTCGCTAAGTTCAATCATGCCAAGTAGCTGATTTGCAAGAACCACATAAATTACCGTGTGACCCAGCTGGTTTGCCGAATCAGAGCGAACCAAATCGTCAACGTAGATAGGAATGTTTTTGGCAGTGAGTAGAGCTGGGCCACCTATATAAAAAGCCTCGCCGTCAATAATCGCAGCGATCCCTTGGCCTGGAATTAGCCGCGCATCTACGGCACCCTGAAGTTCTAAATTCTTGTTTTTTGCTGCGGCAACTATTGAGTGAGCTATTGGGTGGTCAACTCCCAATTCAATGGATGCTGCAATCGCCAACAATTCGTCTTGGCTAGACAATGGAGAACCATAAGCCAAGCGTGACTTTGCCACTTTTCGAATTGTGGAGGTTAGAGTGCCCGCTTTATTTACCAACAGGACTTCAACATCGGCGGCCTGCTCAAACTGCGCCGAATTTGTAATGGTGAGGCCAAATTGAGCAGCCTTAGCAAGGGTTCGTGAACCCAGTTTGGACTTATCATTTCCCACATCAAAATCTTAGGCTCTAAAAAATGGTCCCCGGTTCAAGTGCGGCTCTTTTCTTGACAGAATGGGAACATGCAAATTACCAAACTCGAGCATGCCTGCCTGATTCTTGAAAATGAAGGGCAGAAGATGGTAATTGACCCGGGTTTCTACACTCGTCCACTTGAAAACCTAAAGGACGTTGTTGCCATAGTAATTACCCACGTTCACGAGGACCACTGCAGCGAAGCTCAGGTTCAGCGAATTCTGCAGACCAGCCCCCACGCAACAATCTTTGGAACCAATGAGGTTTGCCAAAAACTTTTGGGCTACGAAACCACTGCAGTGCACCACGGTGATTATTTCAACCACAAGGGTTTCACGCTGGAATTTTTTGGGGATATGCATGAAGAAATACACCAATCAATTCCGCTAATACAAAACTGTGGAGTAATGGTAAACGACAGCCTTTACTACCCCGGCGATAGCTATACACAGCCAGATCGTGCCGTAGAAATTCTGGCCTGCCCAACTTCTGCCCCTTGGCTAAAAATTGGTGAGGTAATGGACTTTGTCTCGGCAGTTAAACCCACAAAGTGTTTCGCTACCCACAACATCCACCTGAGCGAAATTGGTCATGAACTGAACAACTCAAGGGTTCAGCAGGTGGTTGAGGCAAATGGTGGGCAATTTGAGTACGTGAAACCAGGTGAAGTGGTTAGCGCCTAACCAATTGCAACGATGACTGCGCAGATCACTGAAAGCAGCAGCACCGGAACCCACATCTTGCGCTCTTTTTGAGAACGTGAAATTGAATTCATAATCAAACCAATGCTCGTAAAGGCCACGAGGCCCCAGTTTGCAACTTGGTTTAGTTGTGGCGGAAGCAGCGTTTGAACGATTCCTGCCTGTGCCAAATAATGACCGGCAATCGCCAGGTTCAGAAATACGCTTATTGCTGAAACCAACCTGAGTTTGATTGGTAACTGACCCTTTGTCTGCCCACCCAGCGTGTACTCGCCCATTGGCGCTCCCAGCACCAGGGCAAGTTGAAATAGTGAAACTATGATCTGAACTGCAACCAAAATAAGTGCCGCGGAAACCATAAATCTTTTCTCCTGTTAAGCGAAAAAACAGTCGATAAACGACTGTCTTCAAAGCTGGGGTACCTGGACTCGAACCAAGAACAAAGGTACCAGAAACCTCCGTGTTGCCAATTACACCATACCCCAAGGTACTTTTGAGCCCTTGGGCTCGATTTACAATCTTAGCCCGACTACACAGAGCGAGCAAACGCCTCTAGTCGAGCAATTGTCTCTGTCTTACCAAGTATTTCCATTGATTCAAACAATGGTGGGGAAATTCTTCGGCCGGAAATTCCCGTTCTTAATGGTCCAAATGCAAATCGTGGCTTAAGTTCTAGCACTTCAATCAATGCCCTATTCAAGGCACTCTGCACGGCTTCGGTCTTGAAATCACTCTCGCTAATTTCTGAGAGGGCAGCAACTGCAGCGCTAAGGACTTCGGCTACATTCTCCGGCATCCCTGCCAGTGCATCTTCTTCGATAGTTATTTGATCGGCGGTGACGAACAAGAAACTCAAAAGTTCCGGTGCTTCACTCAACACGGTGACGCGTTCTTGAATCAATGGGCAGGCCGCATCAAGAATCGAGTTTTCTTCTGCACTCAAACTTGCGCCAAGCACACCAGCACTCTGCAAGTAAGGCAATACCCTTGCCTTGAAATCTTCTGGGCTCAACAATCGAATGTGCGAAGCATTAATTGCATCAGCCTTCTTCTGATCGAATCGAGCTGGGTTTGGGTTTACATTCTTCACGTCAAACGCGGCTGCGAGTTCATCCATTGTGAAGATGTCTTGGTCGGCCGACAGACCCCAACCCAATAAGGCTAGGTAATTTAGCAGCCCCTCAGGGATGAAGCCGCGATCACGGTGGTGAAATAGGTTTGCCTGTGGATCGCGTTTTGAAAGTTTCTTGTTACCTTCGCCCATTACATAAGGAAGATGACCAAACTGAGGTATAAATTTTGTAATTCCCGCTTCAAACATTGCGTTGTAGAGGGCAATCTGACGCGGGGTTGAAGAAAGCAGATCCTCGCCGCGAAGGACGTGGGTCACACCCATCAAGGCGTCATCCACTGGATTTACCAAAGTGTAGAGCGGCTGCCCGTTAGGACGTACCACAACGAAATCTGGGAATGATCCGGCTGGGAAAGTTATTTCACCACGCACCAAATCTGTGAAGCTGATGTCTACGTCAGGCACTCGCAGTCTGAGCGCTGGACTTCTACCCTCAGCCTTATAAGCTGCGCGCTCTTCATCTGTTGCATCGCGCTCGGAGTTGTCATAACCAAGTTGCACAGCACGACCAGCGGCCTTATTGCGCTCATCGATCTCTTCGCCGGTGAGGTAGCTTTCGTAAATGTGACCAGATGCCTTTAGTTTCTCAACAACTTCTTGGTAGATCTGGCCACGTTCGCTTTGGCGATAAGGCTCTGCGGGGCCACCTACGTTTACACCCTCATCCCAGTTCAAACCCAACCAACCAAGTGCATCCAGAATCATGTCGAATGATTCTTCGCTGTCGCGCTCGGCATCGGTGTCTTCAATGCGGAACAAGAAAGTTCCGCCGGTGTGACGAGCATAGGCCCAGTTAAAAAGTGCGGTGCGAATTAGCCCAACGTGAGGTGTGCCGGTTGGAGAAGGGCAAAAGCGTACCTTTACATCGGCACCTGAGGCCGTAGAAAAAGGAGCGGTAATTGAAGACATAATTAGCCCAGTCTAAAGGACAGGATTTAATAGTGTGCCGATGCCTTCTACTTCACACTCAATAAGTTGACCGGATTCAATCTTTGCGATTCCCGCTGGGGTGCCGGTTAGGATTACGTCTCCCGGCAGCAGGGTCATATTGGCACTTACGTAAGCGATTATTTCTGGAATATTGTGAAGCATTTTAGTGATTGATGCCTGCTGCCTGATTTCGCCATCAACGCGACTCTCTAAAACTTGACCGTCCGGAACAAATTCCGTTTCGATCCAAGGCCCCAGCGGACAGAAAGTGTCAAAAGCTTTTGATCGAGCCCACTGGGCATCGCTGAACTGTAAATCGCGAGCTGTGACGTCGTTTGCAATTGTGAAACCCCAAACATAGTCGAGAGCATCTTTAGCACTCACGTTCTTTGCAATCTGACCCATAACAATGGTCAGCTCAACCTCAAGCTCTACTTGCTGGCTCTGCTTAGGCAAAATGATTGCATCGCCCGGGCCGATAATCGCAGAGGAAGGCTTGAAGAAAATCGTTGGTTCCGGGTGAATCTCAAGGCCTAATTCTCCAGCATGATCAGCAAAATTTTTGCCCACGCAAACGACTTTTGAAGGAATCGTGGGTGCCAACAGTTTTACGTCTTTAAGCGCGACTCGTTCACCAGTAGTGTCATAGCCATTAACTAACGGGTGACCCTTGAGAACAACTAGTTCCGGACCGTCAACAATGCCGAATCGGGGATCGCCATTCAAACTGAACCTTGCAACGCGCATCTGCGTTCCCCTATTTTCTAGTCGGCAAGCTTTAGCATCCAGCCGTGACGGTCTTCAACCGTACCGTACTGAATTCCGGTTAGCTCGGCGCGAAGACTTGCGGTCAACTCGCCAGGCTCAGCATCGGCATTGCCAATGGTGCCTTCGCGTGATTTAAATTCACCGATAGGTGTAATTACAGCCGCTGTTCCACATGCAAACACTTCTACAATTTCGCCAGAATTAATGCCAGCTTTAACCTCGTCGAGAGTGATCTTGCGTTCTTCAATTTTTAGACCGCGATCTTTGATCAGCTGAACCACAGAGTCCCGTGTGATTCCGCGCAAGATTGTGCCATCTAGCGACGGAGTTGCCACGTGCCCATCTTTGTAGACGAAAAACAGGTTCATTCCACCTAGTTCTTCAATGTAGGTAGCCGTTTCAGCGTCTAGGAACATAACCTGCGAACAACCTTGTTCGTAGCCTTCGTTTTGAGCCTGCAGTGAGGCAGCATAGTTTCCGCCGGTCTTGGCTTCTCCGGTACCGTGTTTTCCGGCGCGGGCTGAATCAAGGGCAATCCAGATTGATACTGGCTTGAGTCCACCGGTAAAGTATGGGCCTACCGGAGAAGCAATTACACGGTATTCGGCACGGTGAGCTGCACGCACACCCAAAAAGTTTTCTGCTGCTATTTCAAATGGGCGGAAGTAAAGAGTCTTCTCATTTACCGGTTCAGGCACCCAAGCACCGTCGACGGCAATCAGCTGACGCAGAGACTCAATAAAAATCTCAGTTGGCAGCTCAGGCAGAGCCATGCGCTTTGCCGAACGCTGCAAACGCTGTGCGTTTTTCTCAGGTCGGAAAGTCCAGATAGAACCGTCTTTGTGGCGGTATGCCTTGATGCCTTCAAAAATTTCCTGCCCGTAGTGCAAAACCGCGGCGGATGGATCCATCAGGATTGGGCCATAAGGAAGCACCTGAGCGCTGTGCCAGCCCTTATCTTTCTCCCAGACCACAACTATCTGGTGATCCGTTAGGTTTGCACCAAAAACTGGCGCCTTGATAATCTCTTCACGCTCAGCATCCGGAGTTGGATTCGCGTTGCGAATTACTTCAAACTTTAGATCGGCCATTGATCTGCTACTTTCTTGAATCTTTTATAGAAGGGCAAAAATACTTTCAGCTACTTCTTGAGTTGAACGCTTCTTATCGCCTCGTGAGGCAAGGTCCGCTGCTACTGCGTTTTCAATACGTGCTGCCGCCACCGGGTTCTTTAGGTGTTCGAGCAACAGCGCTGCCGAGAGAATGGCCGCAGTTGGATCTGCAATATTCTTTCCGGCGATATCAGGAGCTGAACCATGTACCGGTTCAAACATGCTTGGGAAAGTGCCGTCTGGGTTGATGTTCCCCGATGCGCCGAGCCCGATTCCGCCACCGATTGCGGCGGCAAGGTCTGTGATGATGTCACCGAATAGATTGTCGGTAACAATTACGTCAAATCTTTCAGGATCAGTAACCATGAATATTGTCGCCGCATCAATGTGGAGGTAATCATGCTTAATGCCCGGAAATTCCTCAGCGACTTTGTTAACGGTGTTCTGCCAAAGCCAACCGGCGTGAACCAAAACATTGTTTTTGTGAACCAAAGTTAGTTTTTTGCGCTCTCTAGTCGAGGCAAGTTCAAAGGCATAGCGAACCAGACGTTCCACACCAAATGCAGTATTTACTGAAACTTCGTTTGCGATCTCATTTGGGGTACCAACGCGAATCGCTCCGCCATTCCCAACGTATGGCCCCTCAGTGCCTTCACGAACTACAACGAAGTCCACTTTTCCTGGATCAGCAAGTGGGCTCACAACGCCTGGGTACAACTTGGTAGGACGAAGGTTTACGTAGTGATCAAATGAGAACCGAAGCTTCAACAACAATTGACGTTCAAGGA
>JBFYON010000030.1:0-3834 GCA_041303755.1 Micrococcales bacterium
GCTCAGAACTCAGTCCTCGCAGATGCTTCGCAGGCAATCGCTGGCGCGGGTACAAGTTTGTTCAGTGATTTTTCCGCACTGATTGATCCATGGCTTGGCTACCTTCTAATTGCCTCTGGCGTCCTCTCTGCAATAGTGATTTTGGCGATGTCGCTTTACTCTTCAAACCTTGGCCTACATTCCATTGGTGCAAAACTAAAACCCGGACTTGCTCAACCAATCCTTGGTGTGCTTGTTTTGGCTCTTGGTATTGCAGCGGTCTTCTACTTGGCTGAGCCATGGCAATTCATTTCTGATTATGCGCGCCTTGTTGCTATTCCAGTTGCTGCCTGGTCGGGAATCTTTATTTCTGATGTCTTGATTAGAAGAATTGCCTACCACGAGATTTCTTTGAGTCGTGGCTACGGTTTCTATAAGCCGGCAAACGTAATCAATCTGATTGGTTGGTCTGTAGCAACCACAATCGGTTTGGGATTCACCTACATCGAACAACCTGGACTAACTTGGACAGGATTTATCGCTGATCAACTGATCAACCAAGATTTCTGGGCAACAACATCATTCGGAATAATCATCGCCTTTGCCTTTGCTTCATTGCTTCCTGTTCTTCTAGGCATACCTCGAATCAAGAAACAGGAACAAGAAGTCCTATTGATTGAATCGCGCAGAGATGACCTCAAAGACATCTTCAACCTTGCTGAATAGATCACTTTATGTCGTTTGAACTAGCAAAACTGATTTCTCGCTTCGAGTCGTTATGGCCATTGAGCGGCGCCGAAGAATGGGACACTCCAGGTTTGGTCTGCGGAGAACATTCACAACGAGTTTCTAGAGTGTTGCTGACTGTCGATATCACAGCGGAAATAGTTGAAGAGGCAATCGACGGTGGGTTTGACCTGATTCTCGCGCACCACCCATTTCTGCTGAGGGGAATTACCAGCGCATCGGAAGAAACAAGTAAGGGAAAAACTCTTGCAAAAGCAATTAGATCAAATGTGTCAATTTACGCAGCTCACACGAACGCAGACACTGTCTTAGACGGCGTTTCGGATGTTCTGGCTAAGGCTCTTGGACTCGGCAACGCATCCGCTCTTGTATCTAGTCAAGAGAATGTGGCGCGGAGCAATCTAGTCGGCCATGGCCGCATTGGCACCCTCGAGCAACCGCTGCAATTAGGCGATTTCGCGCGAGTTATTGCACGGGTGCTACCTTCAACAGCCTCTGGTGTGAGGGTGGCTGGCGATTACGAACAAATGATTTCAACTGTTGCCGTTTGTGGCGGAGCTGGTGATTCATTCATCGGCGCTGCACAGTCAGCAGGAGCGGACGTGTTCGTCACTGCAGACCTGCGACATCACCCAGCTCAAGATTCCAAAGAGCAATCTCTAATCTCCGAAAAGCCAATGGCGCTCATTGATGTCTCGCACTGGGCAAGCGAATGGCTTTGGCTTGAAGTGGCAGCAGCTCAACTTGCCGATGAATTTTCCGACGCGCAGTTTGTGGTGAGTCAACTGAGAACAGATCCGTGGGATTTTGTGGTTACTTAGTAGGTCTTCCCAAAAAGACGATAGTTTTGTTTCCATCCAAATAAAGAGAGCAACTTATGAAAGCTTCAGAGAGCCAACAGGCAGATCTTCTGAGCCTCGGCAACCTTGACATAGAAATTAATCGTGCACGTTTGCAAATAAGTTCTCTAACCAGCGGAGCAGACTTTGTTGGTCTGCGAGGCAGCCAACGTGACTCAGCCGCTCAACTCATCGACGCACAGAACCAACTTGATTCAGTGAATTTGGAATTAGCTCGTGCCGAAGCCGACTTGAAATTGGTAGAGGATCGCATTGCTAAAGATAACCAAAGATTGCTGCAGACTAGTTCGCCCAAGGACGCACAGGGGATTCAGTCGGAACTTGAGACTTTAGTCAAGCGCAAGTCGGAATTAGAGGATCTTGAGCTTGCTGTTCTGGAAAAGAAAGAGCAAGTTGAGGCCGTCTATAAAACAGTGCTTTCAGATAAGCAGCTGGTTGATGAAGAACTTGCCAAAAAGGAATCACTAAACGAAGCCGAAATCCTCAAAGCACGATCTGGCTTGGACTTAATGATTCAGCAACGTGCTCAGCAAGCTACGCGACTAGATGCCGAATTAATCGCACTGTATGAGAAAAAACTTTTGCGTGGTCCCGCCGTCGGCAAGCTTTTGAACCGTGAGTGCGGTGCATGTCGAATGACAATCGGTGCAACCATGCTTACTGAAATTTCATCATTGCCAAAAGATGAGATTGCCACCTGCCCTGATTGTCAGGCAATTTTGATCCGATGAGCAAACCAGTGAATCTAATCGTCGAAGCAGACGGCGGCTCTAGAGGCAATCCTGGGCCAGCAGGTAGTGGCGCTGTTGTAATAGATGCCGACACAGGCGAGGTAATTCTTGAGATTGCAAAATACATAGGCGTTGCAACCAATAACGTTGCGGAGTATCTGGCCCTTAAGGCTGGTTTAGAAGGCGCGATTGGTATAAACCCTGAGTCAAAAATTTTAGTTCGGATGGATTCCAAACTCGTAATTGAACAAATGTCGGGAACTTGGAAGATAAAACATCCCGACATGATTCAACTAGCTCGAGAGGTCCAAGCTTTAGCCAGCGGTCGAGCAATCAAATTTATGTGGATCCCTCGTGAAGAAAATTCTCGAGCTGATGCCCTAGCCAATAAGGCTATGGATGAAGTAGCAGATTCAGAAGTTTCATCACAGGCAGAGGCTCCACGTTCACCCATCGCTGAGTTCAATCAACTGGCGCCAAGCTCCGTTCGGGCGCCGGCTGGAGTAACAGAGCCATTAACCACCGTAGTTTTGGTAAGGCATGGACGCACTCATCTAACTGAGACTAAACGTATTTCTGGCCGTGGAGGAGAGAACCCTAAACTCTCGGATCTTGGTCGCGCCGACGCAAAGGCTGCCGCTACAGCCGCTGCTCAAATCGGTAGATCTGGAGCGTGGGCTCACTTAAATCCAATTTCAGCAATCGTTGCTTCGCCAATCCAGCGCACAGTTGACACAGCAAACATCATCGCGAACGAGCTTGGGTTATCGGTGTCTTTGAACGAGAACATTGCTGAAATTTCTTTTGGCGATTGGGACGGCTTTACCAACGAAGAAGTCAAGGAAAAATGGCCTAATGAATTCAAGGCTTGGCAGGGAGCCTGGGAGATTGCGCCACCGAACGGTGAGTCATTGGCAGAGTTTGATGCACGGTTGATCCAAGGGCTTTACCAAATAGTTTCAGAGAATTCTGGAAAGACCGTGGCGGTAGTGAGCCACGTGATGCCGATTCGAGGAATGGTGAGACGGGCGATTGAGGGAGGAATCTCTGCATACTGGGCGCCTCAGATCTCACCATGCTCCATTTCCATTCTCCGGTTTTGGGGGAATCAAGCGGCAGAAGTAATCACCCTAAACTCCACGACTCACCTCTAGTAGTCTGTAATCGGATGGGTCGGCAAGGCGATCGCGATGGCAACATCGAGGAACGTCCGGGCTCCAAAGAGTACAGCGGTGGCTAATTACCACCCGGGGCAACCCGCGAGAAAGTGCAACAGAGAGTAAACCGCCAATTTATTGGTAAGGGTGAAACGGTGGTGTAAGAGACCACCAGTGGGGCGTGTGAGCGCCTCAGCTAGGTAAACCTCGCTGGGAGCAAGGTCAGACAGGAAACGCATAGAGCTACTCGCTCTTGTTTTCGGGTAGGCCGCTTGAGGACATTGGCAACAATGTTCCTAGATAGATGATCGTCACCTGGTGACAGGCACAAAACCCGGCGTATCAGCCGGCCCATCCACT
>JBFYON010000031.1:0-3641 GCA_041303755.1 Micrococcales bacterium
ACCCTAAGACTGGCACGGAAATTATTTACCGACTAATTATTTAGTAACTGAAAAGCTGTAACTTGCTGATATTGGATGCCCGTCAGCTGAGAGAGCTCGATAAGTTACTTTGTACTTCCCAATTTTCAATTTGTTGAGACCAACCGAAAGCTGATTTCCCAGAACAGCAGAATTAGATTTATCTACTCGTTGTTTTTTTGAATTCGTTACTGTAATCCGGTTTGAATCACCAAGCACAATTAAATCGTCATCGAAAGTGAGCTTCACCTGTTTGATGGACTGACTAACTTTTGCATTCGCTTTTGGATAAACGCCAATAAGTTGGGCGTGTGCAAAGGCCTGCGCCCCTGGCATTAGAACCAGGAGCGCAAGGGCAAATGCAATTAGTTTCTTCATTTAGCCAAGTACTGTGACGCTTGGTGCTGAATCGTGTTTGTTGTTATCGGTCTTGTCAGTGTCTTTTGTTCCGTCCCAAGTTTCGTAGATCTTGACGGTCTTAGACTTAGTTGCTTTTTTGGTCTTTGTGGCTTTTGCTGCAGCAACATCAACTAAGCAAGTCTGCACTGCGGTAAAGCTAATCTTTTGTCCAGCAGTTCCCTTAGCAAAAGCTACGCGCAAGCCAAAGTCACCGAATGCACTTACCGCGCTGGTGCCGTCTACCGGACCGTATGGAAGATCAAAGTCGCGAGAGATTGCAGTCCAAGTGATTGTTGCAGTCTTGTCTGCATTCACCTTTAGCTTTGTCTTCCAACCAGGAATGTACTGTGGGCGAGGAAGTGTGGTGCCGGCATCGCCCAGTGCTGTAACCGGAACAGTAACGCTGAATGCATTTGTATCTGCGCGGCCTGAGTCAGTAGCACCGGCAACCGGCGCCTTGAAGACTACTTTGCCCTGTGCATTCTTAATGTCACTTTCCGCTACACAGCCGTGACCAACGCGGAAGAAGATGGTGTTGTTCTTACCGATGGTAAGGGCGTCGGTGGTGTTACCGGTTGCGCTCACGCCTGGAACAACGTTTACGTGTGCCGATGCCGGGGCAACAGTGCCAGCAACCAGAAGAGCGGTGGCTGTTGCGATTGCAGCAAATTGGGTTTTCATTGGTGCCTTTCAATAGTTCTACAAACTGTAGAATAACTATAGCACCTGGTTACTGCTCTAGTGGCGCGTTACCAACATCGGTGCGGTGAAAGTTCATGAATGAACGCGAAGCGGTTGGTCCGCGCTGACCCTGGTATCGGTTTAGGTATTTCTCTGAGCCGTAAGGGGTCTCTGAAGGTGAAGACAGCTGGAAGAAGCACAGTTGACCAATCTTCATTCCCGGCCAAAGTTTGATTGGCAAAGTTGCCATATTTGAAAGCTCTAGCGTTACGTGGCCGTTGAAACCTGGATCTACAAAACCAGCGGTTGAGTGGGTCACCAGACCAAGACGTCCAAGTGAGCTCTTGCCCTCAAGACGAGCAGCGATGTTGTCTGGCAGCTTCACAAATTCATAGGTTGAGCCAAGTACAAATTCACCTGGGTGCAGAATAAATGGCTCGTCTGGCTCGCATTCAATAAAACGAGTTAGTTCTGACTGGTCTTCAGCTGGGTCAATGTAGGCGTACTTGTGGTTGTCGAAAAGTCTGAAAAAGCGGTCAATGCGCACATCAAATGATGATGGCTGCAGCAAATCCATGTCGAGTGGCTCTAGGCCAATCTGGCCGGCCTCAATGGATGCGCGGATATCGCGGTCTGACATAAGCATGGCTCTAGATTACCGCCAATGAAAGGTGGATGATTAGGCCATGAGAAATAAACGAGCTGGCTTCTTTTTGACCCTTTCAATCATTGGGTTCGTGACCGCCTGGTACTACAACGGCATTGCAGTGATGAATGGGCAGGATTACCTGGCGGCCTGGTTTGGCAGTGAGGTAGACATTGTGCTTTCGCTGGATCTGACCATTGTTGCCATCGCCGGCTCAGCGTTCATGATATTTGAGGCTAAGCGGTTGGGCATGAAACGAGTCTGGCTCTACCTACTGCTTTCGGGCGTTACCGCCTTTGCTGCAACTTTTCCGTTCTTTCTGGCAATGCGCGAACTTAAGTTGCAAAAGAACTCAGCGAGTAACTCTTAGTTCCCTGAAGCGATCAATGTATTTGTAGTCTGACTCTGCTTGCCAGACGATGTCCGGTTCGCCGGCAAACTTCCAGTTTGGCCAGCTCTCAAGTAGTTCGTTCAGCACGGTTCTAGTTTCGTGCTCTGTGATTCCCATGCCCATGCAGGTGTGCGGGCCAAAACCAAATGCCATGTGCGGCTGCTTCTTGCGATGCAAATTTATTTCTTCTGGATTTTCCCAAACGGTTTTGTCATAGTTTGCCGAAACAAAACTTAGTAGCACGTACTTGCTGGTGTCTCTTTGCTCATCAGGTACATCTACGTATTCTCTTGGCACGCGTTCCATTTTTGAAAGTGGTGTCAAGAAACGAAGCATCTCATCAATCGCTCCGTTGCGTGCATCGGGATTCTGCTTTAGAAAATCGCGGTCTGTGTCTGAATTGATTAGATGCCAAATCAATCCGGTAATTAGTTTCACAACAGTGTCTCGTCCACCTGCGAGCATTACGTTTGCGGCGCCCTGCATTTCTACTCTGGTGATTGGGACGCCATCAAATTCCAATTTTGAAATGAAACCCCACAAATCATCTTTTGGATTTGCAGTCGCTTCGTCAAAAACTCGATCCAAATAATTTTGCAATTTCACACCTGATCGTGTGGTCTCGCCTTCAAAGTTTCTATCGCGGTGTGCAATACGAGCATCTTCATCTGTTCCGCGGGTTTCTGCTGTCCAAACATCTGGTCCCCAGCTAAGCCATTCATCGAAATCTTGTGGCCGGTTGTAAATTGCGGTCAGGCAGCCAACCACGTATGGCAGCGCAAAGTCGTTGCCGATTTCAATTTCTTCACCCGCGTCAATACGCGCATTCATTTCGGCAATAAGTTTTTTTGCTAAATCAAGAAACTCAGGAGTTTTTTCTTCAATTGCTTTAGGTAGAAAAAGCGGCTGAATTGCCCTGCGAATCAACTGGTGTCTAGGCGGATCAACTTCTAATGGCAACTGACGATAGTTGCGAACATCGCGATCCCCCTGCAGGTCACTTGAATAGTTCTCGTAGTCGCGGGCAGCCGCACGAACCTCGTGGTAGCCGGTTATTTCTCTGCGCTGAGTCATATCGCAACTCTAAATCACTGTTGCCTGGCTTTGTATTGAAATTTGCGTCTATCGAACAGATACCCCTAGGGGTATACTGAAAACATGGGTGCATTCGGAGAAAAAGTAACTGGCATTGATTTTGACGTTTTCAACGAGAGGGCAATCAGGGCTGCGGCTGGGATGCTTTTTCTGTTTGGCTTCACTGCCTGGATGATTGCCGCTACCACTGGGATCTACCAGCCACTTCGTGCCTTTGGTATGACGTTCATGATTGACATGTTTCTGCGTCTCTTCGTTTCAACTAAATATGTCCCGAGCCTCATGTTGGCTAATTTGATTGTGCGTCCACAACGACCTGAGTGGGTTGATGCTGCGCCAAAGAAGTTTGCCTGGGGTCTTGGTTTGGTTATGGTCATGATCAGTTGCTTCATGATGGGTTGGTTTGCACTT
>JBFYON010000032.1:0-20535 GCA_041303755.1 Micrococcales bacterium
AATCTGGTGACTGGTCAGAAGTAGATGGTGTCGTCGTGGTTGGCGGTATTGCGCTAATCGAGGGCGAGTACGAAATTGATTTAGTTGCTGACACATCTGCTGGAGTAGATGGAGAAGTCACCGACCACATTGGCATCCTCCCTTCAGGCGGCTTCTTGATTCTTGATGGCAAAGTATCCGCTGAGCTTGCAGCCGAAGGCTTAGCGAGAGACGTAATTCGCGCAGTGCAGTCTGCCCGTAAAGATGCGGACTTCGATGTAAGTGACCGAATCAAGTTGATTCTCAAGGCTGACGACGATGTGCTCGCGGCTGTAGCGGAGCACTCAGAATTAGTTAAGAGTGAAACGCTCACTGTTGAGCTTCAGACCGTTAGTTCAACATCCTTGAACAACGCGGTTGCTGTCGGTGAAGGTCAGCAGGTTGAAGTATCTGTTTCCGTTGTGGCGGCCAAGCTTTGATTGAAAACCTAAGCGAAGAGCACTATTGGGCTCTAAAGGCTAAAGAGGTTGAAGAAGCGCTGCTTGCTCGCGTTCCTGAAAATAAAATTCGTCCACGTTTAGAGCCCACAGCTCGTCTTGCTGAATTACTCGGCGACCCGCAAAAGGCCTACCGAGTCATTCACGTGACAGGAACGAATGGTAAAACCAGTACCAGTCGGTTTATCGAGCGCCTGCTTCGTGAACACGGTTTACGCACCGGTCGTTTCACAAGCCCACACTTAGTAAAACTGAATGAGCGCATGTCTCTAGACGGTGAATCCGTTTCAGACGAGCGCCTCTTCAACGTCTGGACTGAGATTGAACCAATCGTTGGTTTGGTTGATGTAGAACTCGAAGCCGCTGGAGAAGACCCGCTTACATTTTTTGAAGTCCTTGCAGTGCTTGGTTTTGCAATCTTCGCCGACGCCCCAGTAGATGTGCTTGTCCTCGAGGTCGGCATGGGTGGCGAGTGGGATTCAACGAATGTTGCCGATGGTGACGTTGCAGTATTTACCCCAATCTCACTCGATCACATGGATCGCCTGGGGGAGACCATCGAAGAAATTGCAACAACAAAGGCTGGCATTATCAAATCCGGTGCGATTGTCTTGAGTTCTGAGCAGCAACCGGCCGCGCTTAAGATTCTCGCTGATCGTGCTGCAGCAATTGGTGAGAAATTCTTGTCCTATGGAAAAGACTTTGAGGCTAGCAATATCAGCATCAATAAACTTGGCCAAACTCTTTCCGTTCGCGCTGTTGCCGGAGAGTATGAGGACATGAATCTACCCGTTCATGGCTCATACCAAGCTGAGAACGCAGCTTTGGCAGTCGCGGCGGTCGAGGCATTTCTAGGCGGTGGAGCACAGCGCATCATGGACGATGTTGTTCGTGCGTCATTCGCAGATTTCTCTTCGCCAGGCCGACTGCAAATAGTAAATCGGGATCCGCTAACAATATTGGACGCTGCCCACAATGAAGATGGGGCAAAGTCCCTAGCTAGAGCGCTAAAAGACTCATTTGGGTCACCCTATGCGGTTGGTGTAATTTCTATTCTTGCCGAAAAGAACGCGCGAGCCATTCTAGAAATACTTAACGACTCATTTGTTGAGATCATCGTTACTCAGTCTGAGTCGGCACGCGCAATTCCGGCAGAAACTCTCGCTGATCTTGCACGCGAAATATATGGCGCAGACCGTGTGCGTATTCAAGCCAATCCGCAGTGGGCTCTGGCAGAAGCGGGCAAACTACTGTCGCCAACGTTGGCCTCAACGATAGTAGTAACCGGCTCGGTAACTCTGGTTGGCCAAGTTCTAAGATTGAAGCAAATAGAGGCGGAACAAGATGCGTAATAAATCAACCCAAAGAACATTGGGTTCAATGTTGATGGCATTCGAATCGTTTGTAGTGTTCTTTGCCACACTTGTGGCTTTTGGGCTCAAGGTTGCCGAAGGCCCAATCGTTTGGGCTGTTGGGCTGACACTGTCGTTCCTTCTAATTTTGACACCGGCCATATTGGGAAAGAAGTTTTCTTACGCATGGGGTTGGTTCTTACAGCTTGTTGTAGTTGCGCTGGGAATCTGGGTGCCACTTATGTACGTGATCGGTGGAATTTTCGTATGTCTATGGGCATGGGCAATGATCGCCGGTGGCACAATTGACAAAGCACGCGCAGTTCTAGACCGCCAGGCAGCAGAGCAAGCATCACAAGAGGAGATCTAAATGAGCCAGCAGACACTTGTATTAATTAAACCAGACGGCGTTAAGCGCAATTTGATTGGCGAAATCATTTCTCGCCTTGAAGCTAAGGGATACGTAGTCGCGGACATTAAGAAGTTCACTCCTTCAATTGAACTTTTGCACACTCACTATTCAGAGCACGAGGGAAAGCCATTCTTTGAACCGCTGGTTGAATTCATGTCTAGCGGAGACGTGGTGGCAATCAAGCTTGAGGGCAATAGGGTCATCGAAGGCTTCCGTTCACTTGCCGGAGCAACCGATCCAACGGCAGCAGCGCCTGGAACAATTCGAGGCGATCTTGGACGCGACTGGGGACTAAAGGTTCAACAGAACTTAGTACACGGTTCTGATTCTGAAGAGTCTGCGGCTCGCGAACTAGCGCTCTGGTTCTAACTCAGCTCCAGAGAGCTGGCCAGCTGTTCCAGAAGCGGGCAATGATTATTGCAATGTAAATTGCTTCGGTCGTTAGAGTGAACAACCAGGCCTTCTCGTAAGCATTGTCGAAGAAGTTTACGAATCTCAAAGGCGTATCAATAAACCCATCTTTGGTTCCGAACAAAATCACTTTCCAAAAAAGTGGGACCATAGCAGCCCAAGCAACCATGCAGTAGGGGCACAGCACACCGATTACAAAAGTGCTTTGGATGAACAACCAAAATACAAAAACAAATCCCAGAGTCACACCTACCGCGAAGGTTCTCCAGAACCAGGCAGCGAACTTTGCCCCTGCAAGAATTGCAACACCAACCGCTATGGGAGCAACGAACGCCGCAAGTCCTATAAGGGCGTTCGGGAATCCGAAAAGTGCCGCTTGTGGGGTGAGCATCACCGATTTGCATGAAATAAATGGGTTCAAGTCGCAACTAAGAGTGACATTTGGATTTGTGGCCACATTGATTCGCTCTAGAACTAGAGAGAAGGCAGCAATCCAGCCAAGAATTCCGGTCCAAATGAGAGTCACGGCAAAACGGCGGTTTGGCTCCAGAGTTATGCCTTTTGGCTGCTTGATTGTGCTCACGAAACCAGTATGACACGCCTAATTGATGACTTTTTAAGTCTCGAATGACATACTTGTAGAAGTCGAGGCCGCCACACCGGGCTTGACTAAAGGTTTAGCGAGTACCAAGCGCATTGAACGCATAAGACCAGATCAGATGAATAAACACCTGATTCGATGGCAGCGATAGTCGCTATAGAAGTAGCTCGCCGTTAGTTTTGGTTGTTCACAAAAGTGAGCAGCAACGATTTACGCCTAAGGGCCTAGTGAGTGTGGCCTAGGTTAGGCAGCTTGGAGTGCACCAGAAATGGTGAAAAAAGAAGATTCAAACGCACCCGCAACAGAGGTAGCAAAAAAACCGGTTCGCGCCCGTGCAACAAAAAAGGTTGTTGAAGCAGCCACCGAGGCTTCTGAGAAGCCGAAAAAGCCTCTGGTCAAAAAACCCGCCGTTCTGAAAAAGATCAAGGGTGAGAAGGCCCCATCAACAGTTGAAGAAGTTGTCGAGAAGGCTGCAAAAAAGGCGCCGGCCAAGCGCGCGGTAAAAGCAAAGGTTGAAGAGCCAACCGTTCCGGTTGCCGCTCCAGTGTCTGCCACATCATTGATGTTTATGGCTCCTGACTTGCCAACTCCAAAAGTTTCAGCAAAGGGAATTGCTAACGAAAAGAATTCCGATGATTCGCACCTGCGTCGTCGCTCACGTCGTCGTGCTGGTGAAGCAGTTGACGTTGACCCTAACGCCGCTCCAAACGTTGTAGTAAAGGTTCGCACTCCGCGTGAACCAAAAGCTCCGAGCAATGAACCAACTCGAGTAAAGGGTTCAACTCGACTTGAGGCAAAGAAGCAGCGTCGCCGCGATGGTCGCGATGCAGGAAGACGCCGCACGACAATCACCGAGTCAGAATTTCTTGCGCGTCGTGAAGCAGTGGATCGCACCATGGTGGTTCGATCCAAAGACGGCAAAATTCAAATTGGTGTTCTTGAAGACGGCGTTTTGGTCGAGCACTATGTTGCAAAAGCATCAGAAGCTTCGCTTATCGGAAACGTTTATCTAGGTAAGGTTCAGAACGTGCTGCCTTCAATGGAAGCAGCTTTCGTTGATGTTGGTCGCGGTCGCAATGCCGTTCTCTATTCGGGTGAGGTCGATTGGGAGCTTGCCGAAACTGGAAATCAGCCAAGACGTATCGAGTTGGCTTTGAAATCAGGCGACACAGTATTAGTTCAGGTCACCAAAGATCCAGTTGGTCAAAAAGGCGCTCGTTTGACAAGTCAGGTATCGCTTCCTGGCCGCTACTTGGTTTACGTTCCAAATGGTTCAATGAATGGAATTTCTCGCAAACTTCCAGACTCAGAACGTTCGCGCTTGAAGAAAATCTTGAAAGAGATTCTTCCCGAAGACGCCGGTGTAATTGTTCGCACAGCTGCCGAAGGTGCAACCGAAGAGCAGTTGACGCTGGATGTTCAACGCCTACAGCAGCAGTGGGAAGCAATCAGCAAGAAGGTTGAAAAAGGTCAAGCGCCGGTGCTGTTGCACAGCGAGCCAGATCTGTTGGTCAAGATCGTTAGAGATGTATTCAACGAAGATTTCCAGAAGATGGTTATCTCGGGTGATGATGCTCGTGAAGTTATTGAAGAGTATCTAGCTTCTGTGGCCCCCGATCTTCTTGAGCGCGTAGAAAAGTTTGAAGGTCACAAAGACGTATTCGATGAGTACCGCGTTGGAGAGCAAATTGCTAAAGCTCTTGAGCGAAAGGTTTACCTTCCTTCCGGAGGCTCTCTAGTTATTGACCGCACCGAAGCCATGACTGTCGTGGATGTGAACACTGGAAAGTTCATTGGCTCTGGCGGAAACCTAGAAGAGACTGTCACCAAGAACAACCTCGAAGCAGCTGAGGAGATTGTTCGCCAGCTTCGCCTTCGCGACATCGGTGGAATTATCGTCGTGGACTTTATTGATATGGTCTTGGAATCCAACCGCGATTTGGTTCAACGTCGTTTGATGGAATGCCTAAGTCGCGACCGCACCAAGCACCAGGTGGCCGAGGTCACCTCGCTAGGTTTGGTGCAGATGACCCGAAAGAAGCTCGGAATCGGCCTACTCGAGGCGTTCAGCGAGCCTTGTGAAGCCTGCGCGAGCCGTGGGGTAATTGTTCATCACGAGCCAATCATGCGTTCAAAGAACAGTGCACCCGATGACCAAAAGTCACAGAATCAGGGGCAGTCAAAGCGTAAAAACCGTGATCGCAACCAAAAACAGGAGACTGTCAAGGTTGTTACCGCAGAACGAGCCCAAGAGATCAATAACGTGATGACTCAGATCGCGGCGTCTACCGTTGCTGCCCACGAAGCGGCGGGAGAGAGCTCGCCAATCACTCTTCCGGCGGCAAAAAAGGGCGATGACCTGCTTGAAGCCGTTTTAGAGGCACTTCCAGAGCCAAAAGCTGCCGGCCAGGGCCGCCGCAAGCCACGTCGAGCCACAAGTGGCGGAAATGTGTCGGGCAACTAGATAATTAGCGCCAAAAACGGTTTGACCCCAGCAAATTGGCAAGGTAGACTCAATCTCTGTTGCCTGCTGGGTTTTCCGCAAGAGTAACAAAATAAGACTTTCGAACAAAGGGTAGATCTGTGGTTTACGCAGTAGTCCGCGCAGGCGGCCGTCAAGAGAAGGTGTCAGTTGGCACCATTGTGACTCTGGACCGTATTAAGGCTGACGCCAACGGCAAGATTGAGCTTCCGGCTCTTCTGCTAGTTGATGGCGACAAGGTCACAACCGATGCAGCAGCGCTTGCAAAGGTAAAGGTCACCGCTGAAGTTCTAAACGACCTTCGTGGTCCAAAGATCATCATCCAGAAATACAAGAACAAGACTGGTTACAAGAAGCGTCAGGGTTTCCGTGCGGACCTTACACGCGTTCAGGTCAAAGAGATTAAGTAAAGGACTGACTCAAAATGGCTTCCAAAAAAGGTGTTAGTTCCACCCGTAACGGCCGCGACTCAAACGCTCAGCGCCTAGGTGTTAAGCGTTACGCAGGTCAAGAAGTAAACGCAGGCGAGATCATCGTTCGTCAGCGCGGCACTCACTTTCACCCAGGTGCAAACATTGGCAAGGGTAAAGACGACACTCTGTTTGCTCTTGCAGCTGGCAAGGTTGAGTTTGGCACCAAGGGTGGCCGTCGCGTTGTGAACATAGTTGAGGCCGCTTAAGCGTCACTAAAACTTTCTGGGAGGCGAGCCTTTGGCTCGCCTTTCCTGTTTCTCAAACAAATCAAAAACTTAGAACGGGGAGGTAATCATGATTCAATTTGTTGATCAAGTTACGCTTCACGTGCGTGCCGGCGACGGTGGCGATGGCTGTGTATCTGTGCACCGCGAAAAATTCAAACCTCTTGGTGGTCCTGACGGAGCCGACGGTGGCAAAGGCGGAAGCGTCTCTCTGATTTCAGATCCAAACGTAACCACCCTGCTTGATTTTCACTTTCATCCACACCGCCAAGGTGGCGACGGTGGCGACGGTGCCGGCGATTACCGAAATGGTTTTCACGGGGACAGTGTTCAGCTTCCTGTTCCTGTTGGCACTGTAGTCAAGGACTCCAACGGTAAATTCATCGCCGATCTAGATGAACCGGGCATGGAACTTGTAATCGCCGAAGGTGGAATGGGTGGACTCGGCAACGCCGCTCTGTCTAGCACCAAGCGCAAAGCCCCAGGCTTTGCACTCTTTGGTGTTCCTGGATGGCGCGGTGACATCATTCTTGAACTTAAGACTGTTGCCGACGTTGCATTGGTTGGTTATCCATCGGCAGGTAAGTCATCACTGATTGCTGCTCTTAGTGCAGCAAGGCCAAAGATTGCGGACTATCCGTTTACGACGCTGCACCCAAACCTTGGTGTGGTCCAGGCTGGCGATACTAGATTCACAATTGCCGATGTGCCGGGACTTATCGAAGGTGCTAGCGAAGGTCGCGGACTGGGTTTGGAATTTCTTCGCCACGTGGAACGTTGTGCCGCCTTGCTCCACGTGATTGATTGCGCCACGCTAGAGCCAAATCGTGACCCACTGACCGATCTCGACAAGATTCTCGTTGAGCTAGATGCCTATGAGGTGCCTGAAGGTCAAACTCCGCTAACTGAGCGACCACAGTTGATTGCGCTAAATAAGGCAGACGTACCAGATGCCCTTGAGCTCGCTGAGTTCGTAAAGCCAGATCTTGAAGCCAGGGGATATCGAGTTTTCATTATTTCAGCGGTAAGTCACGCCGGACTTCGAGAATTGAATTTTGCGCTGGCTCAACTAGTTGAAGATGCGCGCAAGGCACGGGAAACTGAGCCGGCCAAGCCGCGTATCCAATTGATGCAGCAAAAGCGCGATGAAAACAAATTTGAAATCAAAAAGGAGAACGTTGGCGATGAGGAAATTTTCCGCATCCTTGGCGTAAAGCCGGAACGCTGGGTGCAGCAGACAAACTTCGCCAACGAAGAAGCTGTGGGTTATCTTGCGGATCGTCTAGCCAAAATTGGACTCGAGGACCAACTGTTTAAGGCTGGAGCCCAAGCGGGTTCAACAGTAGTTATTGGTCCAGGCCAAGGTATTGTCTTTGACTGGGAGCCAACGATAACCTCAGCAGGGGAGCTAATCGCAGGCCCTCGCGGTACAGATGCTCGTATGGATCAACGTGAGCGTCGCACGACCAAGGAACGTCGCGCAACATATAAAGAGCGCATGGATGCTAAGGCGGCCTTGCGTGAGGAAATGGCAAAAGAAGGCAAGGCCGGTATCTGGTCAACGCCTAAGGATTTCGAAAAGGAAGATTAAGTGGCACTTAGAGACAGAAGCGAGTTGGCTACGGCCAAGCGAGTCGTCGTTAAGGTTGGCTCTTCCTCAATTAGCGGCGCAAACGAATCAAAGATTGAACTTCTCGTGGATGCGCTGGCTAAAGCCCACGGCCGAGGTGTTCAAGTAATTCTGGTTTCTTCTGGCGCAATCGCAACCGGAATGCCATTGCTTGGCATCGAAGCAAAGCCAGAAGATTTGGCCACCTCCCAAGCGTTGGCTTCAGTGGGTCAGAGTCGTTTGATTTCCAGATACCAGCAGAGCCTTGAGCGCTTTGGAATTGTTGCGGGTCAGGTTTTGCTTACTTCGGGTGATCTCGAAGCAGCCGAGACCAGAGAAAACGCGATGCGGGCCATGAATAAATTGGTTTCACTACGGGTGCTTCCTATCGTGAACGAAAACGATACTGTGGCGACTCAAGAGATTCGTTTTGGTGACAACGATCGCTTGGCTGCTTTAGTTGCAGTGCTGGTTGAAGCTGATGCATTGATATTGCTCAGTGATGTGGACGCTCTATATGACATGCCTCCAACAAAACCGGGGGCAAAGAGAATCAACACGGTTAAATTTGGCCAAGACCTTGCGGACGTAGAGATTGGTGGCAGTAGCACCAATGTGGGTACTGGCGGGGCTGTCACAAAAGTATCTGCCGCAAAAGTGGCTACTGATTCTGGCGTTGCAGTGTTACTAACCAACACGGATCAAGTTTCATTAGCGCTAGACGGTGCTGAAGTTGGCACCTGGTTTGAAGCCCGTGCAATTTAGAAAGTTATCATGACAACCGCACTCGACAAGATCAAGTTGGCCAAGTCTGCTGCTAGCTCTCTGGCGCAGGCCCCAACCGCACGAAAGAATGAAGCGCTAAATCAGATAGCTCTGCTGCTAAATTCTCGCGCGGATGAAATCATTGCAGCCAACGACATCGATATTGCAAACGGACAAGCGGATTCGATGACTCAAAGCTTGCAGGACAGGCTGCGCTTGAATCATGAGCGTATCGCTGCCATTGCGGATGCAGCCCAAAAGATTATTAGCCTTCCAGATCCAATCGGCGATGTTATTCGAGGCATGTCATTACCTAATGCCTTGAAGTTAACCCAGATAAGAGTTCCGCTAGGGCTCATCGGTGTTATTTATGAAGCGAGACCTAACGTCACAATTGACATTGCCGTTCTGGCAATAAAAAGCGGAAATGCGGTTGTGCTGAGAGGGGGTCGTGCTGCCGAAAACACCAATCGAGTTTTGGTGAAGCTACTGCAAGACGCGCTTGCAATGAGTGGCATTAATTCCGATGCGGTACAAACCGTCGATGAATTTGGTCGAGAAGGCGGCACCCAGATGATGCACGCGATTGGACTGATTGACGTGCTAATCCCACGCGGTGGCGCTGGGCTAATCCAGCAGGTAGTCCAAGAGGCTAAAGTTCCGGTGATTCAAACTGGCGACGGAGTAGTGCACATTTACATTGACGAAAGCGCACGTTTGGATTGGTCGGTTGACATCGTTCAAAATGCAAAGGTTCAGCGACCAAGTGTTTGCAATGCGGCAGAAACACTGTTGATCCACGAATCAGCCGTAGAGCGTATCTTGCCTGCAGTGCTCGACAAGCTTTCTGAATCTGGCGTAACCATTCACGGAGATGCCGTGACTCAGGCAAACTATTTTGCAGCGGTACCAGCCACTGAAGAGGACTGGGCCACCGAGTATCACGACTTGGATATCGCGGTGAAAGTTGTCAAAGACCTCGACGAAGCACTTGCTCACATAGCGAAATACTCGACCAAGCACACTGAAGCCATAATCACCGAAAATGTCGAAAATGCAGACAGGTTCCTAGCCGAGGTAGACGCCTCAACGGTGATGGTGAATGCCTCAACCAGGTTCACTGACGGTGGGGAGTTTGGCTTTGGTGCAGAAGTAGGTATTTCTACGCAGAAACTGCACGCCCGTGGGCCAATGGGCCTAGCGGAACTCACGACTACCAAGTGGTTAGTGCGCGGATCTGGCCAAGTCAGGGCCTAATCTGCCCACAACGCACCATTCTCTGGGTTATTCTTGAAGCAGTTCTTAGGAGAAACAATGAACGCAATTCTTATGTCGGCCACCGAGGGCGAACACGAAGCTTTCGTGACGCTACCTTTCCCATCTGTTTTCTTTGGCGTAATCGCAATGGGCGTCTTCATTTTGATGGGTTTGGTCACATGGTCATACCGAGACGTAGCTAACCGCCACGAGCACAAGGTTGACGACTCAAAGTCTCACCACTAGGGCCAATAAGGTCTTCACTCGCATGGGCAATGTTCGTCTTGGCGTGATGGGGGGCACCTTTGACCCCATTCACTTTGGTCACTTGGTGGCCGCCAGCGAAGCAATGGCACATTTCAAATTAGACAAAGTTATCTTTGTGCCGACTGGTGATCCCTGGCAAAAACAGGAAATAACCGCTTCCGAACACCGATACAAGATGACCCAACTTGCAATTTTGGGAAACCCAGATTTTGAAATCAGCGATCTGGATGTCAAGCGCCCTGGACCAACATACACAGTGGATACGCTTCGAGACCTAAGCGCTGAACACCCAAATGCAGATCTGTATTTCATAACCGGTGCTGACGCAATTTCACAGATTCAAACTTGGAAAGACGTTGATCAGATCTGGGGTCTTGCTCGATTTGTTGGGGTATCGCGGCCTGGGCATGATCTAGAGGTTCCTAAATCCCCACAGGGCGCGATTTCCCTGCTTGAAATCCCAGCTTTGGCTATCTCTTCAACTGATATCCGTGGCAGAGTTAAGGCTGGAAAACCTATCGATTACCTTTTGCCAGATTCGGTCATTGGATACATCGAGGAACACAATCTTTATCAGGGGAACAAATGACCGAGATACAGTACCCGTCTCGCCGAGAGTTGCGTGAAGCGGAATTGACCTCAGCGCACTCTGGTCAATCTGAACACTTAAATTTCCCGCCACTAACTCCAAGTCAATTGATTTCAATGGGCAAGATCCCTAAAGAAACGCATGAAACTGCAATTTCTGTTCCACAGATTTCCACCACCGGTGTGGTCAACCCTTATGCGCCGCTAGTAACTCAAACAGTTCAGTCGGCTCCAATTCAAGCGGTACCAATTTCGGCGCCACCAATTTCGGCGCCACCAATTCAAGCTGCGATTGTCCCTGAGGTAGTTGATGCCGTTATTTCTTCAGCACCTGTTGTTCCTGTGTACGAACCTGTTTTGGGCGAGGCCGAAGAGCCAATCACCGCTCAGCTGCAACTATTTGAGGTGTCACCGAATCTAAACGTTGAACCTCAGACTGCTTCGATAATCATCGATAATTTTGAACCGCTCGACAATATTTCAATTGCGATCTCTGAAACCGGCGAACTGCTAAAAACTGGTTCGATTGAACTTCCAAGCTTCAGTACGAATACCGGTGAGATTGCTACCATTTTGGATGCTGCTCAAGTAGATGAAGCCATAAGTCAAGACAGCATTAGCGGATACGTATCAACAATTGCACCACTTCGCGCAAGTGGAGTTGTGAACACCGCTGGAAAAATTGGCATCATGCCATCTAAATCAGCCAGGGGTCAAGGTGCCGGCTATGCGGTGCTTACCCTTTCAATTCTCATGATCGCCGTCGGCGGTTTGGTCTTAGCAGCATTTATGCTTGGATTCTTGAAATAACAAAAAGGACAAATTGACCGCAACTCAGAAAGCAATTCAGGTAGCAAATATCGCCGCCGCGGCAGCAGCCGACAAGTTAGCAGAGAACTTAATTGCGTTGGACGTCACAGAACCTATGCCACTGACCGACATTTTCTTGTTGGCTTCGGGGCGCAACGAGCGTCAGGTTGCCTCAATTGCCGATGAAATTGAATTCAAGCTTCACGAAGCGGGAATCAAGTACCTGCGACGTGAAGGTAAAGAGACCGGTCGCTGGATACTTCTTGATTTTGGTGATGTGGTTTGCCACGTGATGCACGAGGAAGACCGCATGTACTACTCTCTTGAGCGCCTATGGAAAGACTGCCCCGTAGTGAAATTGGATGCAGTTTCGGCGGCTTAGTTTGATGTAAACTTGAAGAATCGCCTAGGCGATGAACGGGCCTATGGCGCAGCTGGTAGCGCACCTGCATGGCATGCAGGGGGTCAGGGGTTCAAATCCCCTTAGGTCCACAAGCTAAAACACCCTTCCACTGGAAGGGTGTTTTTGTTTTTATAGGTCTACTTCGATGCGCTTGATTCGAGACGTAAATCCGGAAACAATCTGAACTTTAGATTTCGAAACATTAAAGTGCTTGGCTAGTAGACTCACAAGTCCTTCGTTGGCGGCACCATCAATGGCTCGCTCTTGAAGAAAAACCGTGAGCTCTCCGGACACGTCTTGCATTACCAGTGGACCCTTTTTGGATCCCGGTTTGACAGTTACTGTAACTCGCACAAAACAAACTTAGACTGGATACATGACTAAGACCTACCGTGGATACACCCTTGAACAAGTTGCCAAGACCATTGACCATTCAATTCTGAAACCAGATTTCAGCTATGCCGATGTTGCGGAAGGGGCGGAGCTTGCTCTCAAGTTCAACACGGCTTCTTACTGCATCAGGCCTATGGACGTTGCCGCTGCAGCCAAGGCTTTAGCCGGTAGCACAGTCAATGTCTGTACTGTAATTGGGTTTCCTCACGGTTCAACTACCAGCGCCACTAAGGTTTTCGAGACTAGCGACGCCATCGCCAACGGTGCTCAGGAAATTGATATGGTGCTCAACATTTCAGCTCTTTTGTCCGGTGACTATGAATTTGTTGAACAGGACATCCGTGGAGTGGTCGAGGCCGCACACGCTAAGGGAGCTAGCGTAAAAGTTATCTTTGAAACCGCATTTTTGAACGACGATCAAATCATCAAAGCTTGCGCACTAACTGAGGCCGCCGGAGCCGATTATGTGAAGACTTCAACTGGTTTCGCTAGCGCAGGGGCTACCACACACAACGTGGCACTTATGAAGAAAACCGTAGGGGACCGTCTAAAGGTGAAATCTTCGGGTGGCGTGCGAACCTTGGATCAATTGATTGATTACATGGATCTTGGGGTTACCAGATCAGGTTGCTCAGCAACTGCACAGGTCCTTGAAGAGTTTGTCGCCAAAGCCAACTAGATCTGCAGATTAAGTTGAAAGCCACCGACCTTTCTCGACCACATGTTTGGCGCCCTGCGCCTGAACCGGATATTGCGAGAACCATCCTGCTCCTGCACGGTTCTGGAGCTGATGAGTTTGATTTGCTTCCGCTTGGCAAAGCCCTTGATGCGTCAGCGAACCTTTTGTCACCGCGAGGTTTGGTAAAGGTTGACGGAGCGAATCGATTCTTTCTTCGTCATGACGATGGGTCATTTGATGAGGATGCCATCGTCAGGAATTCAGCGGAATTGGCCGAATTTCTTTGGGTAGCTGCGGACGAGTATGGTTTTGATCCTGAAAACGTTTATGTTTCTGGCTTTTCAAATGGCGCGAACGCGGCGGGGGCGCTGCTTCTACTTCAGCCAGATTCGGTCAGAGGAGTCGCGGCTTTTGGCACCACAAAATCTTTTATTAAGACACCCTTCATCAAGGGCCCGCCAGATCTGACTGGGAAAAGGGTTTGGATTGCCAATGGCGCGACCGATGGCTACTCGCCGGCGGACCGCACTGCAGCCATGATTACGGAATTCGAGTCCCTTGGTGCCTCAGTTAGGTACTTTTTACACCCCGGCGGGCACACCATAGTTATGGACCACATCCAGCAAATTCACAGCGATCTTGCTTAGAATCGCCTAAGCAATTCATCTAATCGAAAGGTTCAAACGTGGCTATTTCGCACAACCCAATCTTCAACCAGGCTATGTCTACCGGTGTAGAGGTAGCTCGCATTGATCAGTCTGCAGTTGACGCTGAGTTTGCAAAAATAACTTCAACCCCAAAGATGACCGTTGAGGGTACTGCAGCCAAAGTATTTGGCATGTTCCTTGTTCTTTTGGCAACTGCCGGAGTCACCTGGTTCTTTGGTCTAACTGGACTGATGTTCCCAGCGATGCTGGTTGGTCTGGGCCTTGGCCTGTGGGCGACCTTTGGTAAAAAAGTTCGCCCGGGAGTTGTAATTGCCTATGCCGCAGTCGAGGGAGTCTTCCTTGGTGGCATCACATTGCTTTTTGAAACCATGTACCCGGGAATTGCACAACAGGCTGTGCTGGCAACTCTTTGCACCGCAGGTGCAATGTTCGCGGCTTACCGTTTTGGTTGGATCAAGGTGAACGCTCGCTTCACCCGAGTAATGACCTTCGCGCTAATTGGCTACATGGCGTTCGCTCTAATCAACCTTGGTGTTGGCCTATTCACCAACTCAGCCGGCGCCTACGGAAGTAGCTTTGGCTGGCTAATTGCTCTGGTTGGTGTTGGCCTTGCTGCTTTCACTCTGAACCTAGACTTCGAAGCGATTGTGGTTGGTTCTCGCGAGGGTCTGCCAGTTGAGAACGAGTGGCGTGCAGCTTTTGGTTTGGTTTCTTCGTTGATCTGGCTATACGTAGAGATTCTGCGTTTGCTTTCGATTTTCAACCGCGACTAACCACTGATTCCAAAGTTCTTTTAGGTCCCAGGCGTTCTCGGCCATAATCGAGACGCCTCGAACGCCGGTTCGCCTGGTTTTACCTGAAATTACAACCAGTTTCGTGTTAAACAAAACGTGACTGCATCTGCTTTGCGCCTCATCAAAAAACGTGGCATCACTGCATCCCTGACCATCGTCAAGAGTAATAAACACCACTCGCTTGCCAGATCTCATCGGCGGGGTCTGCGTAGCAACTCTGACCCCAGCTACTAGCACATCAGATTTGTTCCTGAGTCCAACCAGTTCGCTGCTGTTGACCACTCCCATTTGATCTAGCATTGGCCGATACTGCTCAAGAACGTGCTCACTGACATCAAGGTTCAGTATTTCTAGTTCGTGCTTAACTTTTTCTACCAAAGTCATCTCGGCATGGCCGGAGGGCAGCTGTTCGCGATTGTCAAAATCCAATTCGGAAAAATCCAGGGTTGGCTGATCTTTATCTATCAGCGGTCTCTTCTTGACCGCATTGAGCTGTCTTACTCGAGCAAGAATATCGCCGCGGGTAACGCCATCGCCGGCACTTAGGCCGGCAAGCTCATCTAAGGCACCAACCAGGGTTAGTCTCTCCAGCGTTCTCCTGGTTGGCTTGGCGCGCAAATAGAAATCCGCAACGTCAATGAATGGCTGCTCGGCAATAATTCTTGAAACCTCGGCATCACTAATTCCCTGCACTTCAGTCAGTGACATGCGAACGCCGTATTTGCTTTTTTCAACACCGCTTTTTTCAACACGGTTCTTTTCAACACTGCTTTTTTCAACAACGTACTCATCGGTGGATTTGTTGACATCAATTGGCAGCAGGTTCACGCCCAGCCTGCGTGCTTCGGAGAGCAGCAGTCTTCTTGGATACATGCCGGGATCGTGAGTAAAAAGCCCAGCCATGAATTCAGTGGGGTAGTGGGTCTTTAGCCAGGCGCTTTGATAGGTGGGCAGTGCAAAAGCTGCACCGTGTGCTTTGCAAAAACCAAAACTACTGAAACCTTCAAGTATTGACCAGACCCTGTCGATCACTGCTTGCGGATAGTTTCTGGCAGCGGCTTCTTTTCTGAAGAATTTTTGCACGAGATGATTCGATCTAGGGTCTTCTAGCGAGCGGCGCATTTCATCGGCTTTGGCTAGACCACAACCGGTCATCTTGTTCAGGATGCGAATAACGTGTTCGTGAAAAATAACCACACCCCAGGTTTCGCGCAGAATGGGCTCCAGATCACGGTGAATGAAATCAGGTTTCGCAAAACCGTGACGGCCATCTAGGTAGGGGGCAATCATGTTGCCCTTCATTGGGCCAGGTCTGAAAAGAGAAATCTGAATGGTTAGGTCATTAAATTCAGTGGGCTGGTGCTTTCCGGTAAGTTCGCGCTGACCGGGGCTTTCGATCTGAAAAATCCCCAGGGTGTTGGTGGTTCTGATTGCCTTGAAAGTTTCGGCATCGTCGCGGGCAACGGCATCAAGGTCAAGCGTCTTGCCGTGCACTCTTTCAATCTCACGCACCGCATACGCCATGGTGCTCTGCATGCGAACCCCAAGCACGTCTAGTTTGAGCATGCCCATGGGATCCATGTCATCTTTATCAAATTGACTCATTGGCAAGCCTGCTCCCGATGGTTCTACCGGGGTTAGGTTTAGCAAACTCGCGTCACCAAGAATCACTCCGCACGGATGCATAGAGATGTGCCTGGGTAGCCTGTCTAATCGCTCGGTGATATCCACCAGCAGGTTCATGCGCCGATCTTCTTCAACTGCGGCTGCAAAACTAGCCAGCTCTGGTTTTGTGGCCAGCGCACCGCGAAAACTTCTGGCGCTAAAACGCCACATATTTTTTGCAATCTCATCAATCTGATCATCATCTAGCCCAAGGGCTAGGCCGGAGTCTCGCATTGCTCCGCGACCCCGATAGGTGCTCTGCATCGAAAGCAGTGTGACTCGTTCGCTGCCGTAGCGCTTGAAGATTGCTCGGTAGATATCGTGACGTCTTGCCGATTCAACGTCTATGTCGATGTCGGGCAGGCTGGAACGCTCGGTGCTCAGGAAGCGTTCAAAAAGTAGATCGTGCTCAATTGGGTCAACTCCACTGATGCCGAGCAGATAGTTCACCAGCGAACCGGCACCGGAGCCTCTGGCTTGGCTTCGAATTTTCATATCGCGAATCATCTGCGCAACATCGGCAACCGTCAAAAAATAGGTTGCAAAACCAAGTTTGTTGATCGTAATTAGCTCTTGCCCAAGCCGATGCTGAACCTGCTGCAGTACGCGATGGTTAGCGTTTGGGTAGTAGCGTTCAATGCCGGAATGAGCCTTTTGCCAGAGAACTTCAAACGGATTGCCATCAATGCCCAGGGCGGATTGCTCGGGAGTCTTTGGTTTTCCCCAGCCGCAATCTTTTGGCGGGTCCAGTCGGCACTGATTAGCAAGCTTTGCGGTGGTTTCAAATAATTCAATTGCGCGCTTGCGATCTTCAGTTATCTCTATAGCCAAGGCAAACATTTTCTCGGCCGGTTTCATCCAGGCTTGCGCATTTGGTTGCGCTTCAAATAAGCCAAGCGCTTCGATGTTTCTGGCCGCATCAAGCACGTCGGCAGTGAGTGCGTCATCGGGTTGTAAATATCTAACCGCGTTGGTCAATACCGCTGGAATTTTATTTGCATCGGCAAGTTCAACCATGCGTCTGGCTTGCGAACTTGAAAAAACGCTGCCGGGTGCAGTTAGGTGACTAACTATTTCAATTGCAAAACTTCCGGGGTAGGTAAAGAGCCCATGCCAATACTCAAGCAGTAGCTGCGCATTATTTTTATTTCCCGCTGCCACCTCGCGACCAACATCGCTATCTGGCCCAAGCAGCAGCGTGCAGTTTCCGTTAGCCAAAAGTTCGGCAAGTCTGCGCCGACCGATGCCGATATCTTTTTTACTAGAGCGAGTTGATGTTCTTTGTTCATGTGCAACTGAAACAACCTTGCAAAGAGTTGCCCAACCTGCGCCGGCATTATTTCCGTGTGCCAAAATTACGCAGCGACCAAGGTTTGACCCATCGTCGTCAAAAACTTTTAGATCAACCCCGATAATCGGCGACAGCCCGAGCTTTAGGCAAGCGCCGATGTGCTTGACCGCTCCGTAGAGCCCATCGCGATCTGTTATGGCTAAAGCATTGAAGCCGCTGGCCACCGCAGCCTCTGCCATGACCTCGGGTCTGGTAACCCCATAGTGACCTGAGAAAGCCGAGGCAACGTGCAGGTGTGAAAAAGGTAATTGGCTCATGATGCGCGTGCGTTATCGGCTAACTCGGCTACTCGGACAAGTTGCCAAACATTCTTGGAGTGCATGAGTTCAAATTCAAACTTTGGGAGAGTGGCTCTGATGGCGTCTTGCAGCTCGGCCTGCACCTGCCACATCTCAACCTCAAGTACCTGAGCGCCTATGCCGCGCTGCACCCGGCCAGCCTCAGCCCACCATTGCCGGCGGTCATACCAGCGGACAGGTTTGGCGGTGATGGCATAGGTTGCCCCGGCCCAGGTGAATTTGACCGGCTCACCGGCCCAATTAACGGACACAGTCACAGATTCATCAACGGAAACCATTTGCGACCCCTCTTTCGCTGTTCGAACACTTGTTCGAATGTTAAGAGTGTATGGGGTTCTGCCGACAAAGCAAATTCGATGCAAATTCGACTGATTTTTTGGGCTAAATCGCCCTGATTAGGCTCTCTGAGTTATTGCTGACCTTGCCCACTTCGGCGCCAACCTTGAAAAACTCTGCCTCACCGGCCACCATATCGGAGTCAATGGCCACGGCACTCAAGAGCTCGGCATCACCCTCAATGTGCGGGTCAAGCCAGGCTTCAAAAGTGTCTGGAGACAGCAGCACCGGGTTCCGGTCGTGAATGTGGGCCAGTTCCGGAGCGGTGTGCTTGGTCAGGGTGGTGGCAGATAGCAGCCAGCGAGCAGGATCCTTGGCGTCTTTAGTGGGATCGGCCCACCACTCATAAAGCCCGGCTAGAGCGAACATGCCATCGCTACCGGCTGAGATGTAGAAAGGCTGCTTGGTGCCATCGGCGGCAACGTGCCATTCGTAATACCCCGATGCCGGAATCACGCAGCGACGCCTAACCACGGAGTCTTTGAAGGACGGCTTCTCAAGGATGGTCTCAATTCGCCCATTTATTAGGGGAGCGTGCTCGGTAGGGCTCTTTGCCCATCGGGGTACCAAACCCCAGCGGGCTGAGTGAATCTCACGACTCAACTCACCAAGCGGAGAACCATCGGGTGCCTTCTCAAAAGCTCGATCCACAATTATTGCGATTGGCTGGGTAGGGGCAACGTTATAACTGACCCCTGGAACCTCGCCGACAATCTCATCGGCTTCAAATATGGTTTGAATCTCTCCAACGGCACGGGCAACTACAAAACGACCGCACACGAACTAGCCCTCAAGCTTCTTGAACTTGGCTGCCTTATCTTCATCAACCATCTTCACGGCAGTCTTTTCAAGGCGCTTCTTAGCAAAGTGAATCAGGGTCACAAAAATCACTATGACACCAACAAAGATGAAGCCACCAAACTTAAGGGTTCCACCTATCTGTTCGTAGCTGGTCTTAGCAAGATAACCGATACTCACATACGCTGAGGCCCAAATGGCACAGGCGGCCAAAGTCCAGCGAATAAAAATCTTGTAGCGCATCTTGGTGGCTCCAGCTACAACTGGCACCAACGAGTGGAGCACAGGCAGAAAACGTGAAATTGCAACTGCCAGACCGCCGCGAGCTTCAATGAATGCATCGGCCATTTCCCAATTCTTTTCGCCAATCTTTTGGCCGAATTTACTAGCTCTAATGCGCTCGCCGAATAGGCGGCCAATCCAGAATCCAAATGATTCACCAAGCAGAGAACCTAGTAGCACGCAACCAAGGAGGAAGAAAAAGTCCGGAAGGCCCTGCACTCCGGTTGAAGCAACCAGCACCACGGTATCGCCTGGAACTACCAATCCCACAAACAGCGAGGTCTCAAGCATGATGGCTAGCCCGGCAAGAATGTTTCTCAATACAGGGTCTACGCCCTGCACGGTACTAATTACCCAGTCAAGAATCTCATTCACTTGATAATTCTCGCACCTATTGCTGAATGCTGGTTGAGAGCATCCTGAGACGTTTATTGAATGCGTCGAAGTGTCTGGCTGAGCCAACCGGACCGCCCAGGTCCACCCACTCATCAACCACTCTTATGCCATGCAGAGAACTGAGCGCCCAAATTTCAAGATCAACCAGATCGGCAGGCTTAACCTTTTCCGCTCTGGTCTGCAGCCCCATGGACTCGGCGATTGCAAATATTTCACGTCGAGTAATGCTTGGAATCCATTCCAAATCTTCTCCCGGAGCGCAAAGCACGTCATCCCTGAACCAAACTAGAGAACTTAGAGCTCCTTCAACGATGTAGCCGTCGGGGGTGAGGAGCACAGCTTCGTCGGCACCATGCATCTGTGCGGCCCTCCGCATCTGCATTCCGAGGCTTAAATCTGGACCTTTGATTGTTGGCGAAACCCTTGGGTCAGCCTCGCTATAGCTCCAAAGCGAAATTGTTTGTTCTCGCTCCGGGGCCTCGCGCATACGAAGCACCAGCTGGGAATTTCCGCTTGAATCGTCGATGATGAATTCAATCCTTGGAAACCAAGCTCCTTCAATCGGAATTCTTGCGGTGACCTGGCTGAAGAAACTTTCAAGTTCCTGCTGGGAATCAATTGCTAATACCCACTCGGCGAATCTATCGAAGTGTTCCTGGTGATGTCTGGCTCGACCGTTTTCGACCAACCAACTGTCGGCAACGGCAAGTCTTCCATTCGCAATGTCATTGGGTGAAATTGGCC
>JBFYON010000033.1:0-14502 GCA_041303755.1 Micrococcales bacterium
GACCCAAGCCTTGCAGAGGCGCGTTCATGGAATGGATCTATTGAGGTTGGCGGGAAGAATCTTGAAGTGACCCTAGATGGCGCTGCAGCCCCACAAGCGGTGGCCAACTTTCTCTCTTTGACTAGCAAGAATTTTTACAAAGACATCTCATGTCACCGCATAACCACCGAAGGCATTTACGTTCTACAGTGTGGTGACCCTAATGGTGATGGTAGCGGCGGACCGGGCTATAACTGGGGGCCGATTGAAAACGCTCCAGCCGATGATCTCTATAAAGAAGGCGTCCTTGCCATGGCACGCGTTGGTGGAGATGGCGCCAGCATGGGAAGCCAGTTCTTCATTGTTTATCAAGACAGCACAATCCCTTCGGATGCCGCAGGAGGCTACACAGTCTTCGGAACAATCAATAAAGGGCTTTCTGGTTTGAATTCAATCATCAAGGCGGGAACCGTTGATGGGTCTTCAGACGGAGCACCAGCCGTCGAAACCAAGCTGGGCGCAATCACCCTAAAATAAGCAAGTAGCCAATCGGTCTAGAAACACTAGACGCCTAAACAAATAGGAGCCAATAATGTCAACCAGTCAGTTCGGTCGCGTAGACGCGGAAAACAATGTATTCGTCACAGACGGAACTGAGCGAAAGGTCGGCCAGTACCCTGGTGTAGCGCCAGAGGAAGCTCTGGCTTATTTTGTTAGGAAATTTGAAGATCTTGCAGCGCAAGTTCGAATTCTGGAACAGCGTGTAGCAAACAAAGTTGATTCACACGGCATGAAGAAAATTGCTGCAAAACTAAGCGATGAACTTAAAGAGCCGGCTGCAGTTGGTGACATAGCTGACCTAAGACGCCGCGTCGCAAACCTAGATGGCAAAATTTCGACTCTTGTGTCAGAGAAAACAGAAGCTTCAAAGGAAGCGACGGCCGAGGCGTTAAAGGCACGTCTAGCAATTGCAGAACGAGCCGAAGCAATCGCAAATCAAGACTCAACAAAGACTCAGTGGAAAACCTCCGGTGCTGAGATGACCGCGCTCTTTGAGCAGTGGCAGGCTCTGCAGAAGTCCGGAGTGAAGGTTTCGAAATCTGAAGCAGATTCCATTTGGAAGCGTTTCTCTAGCGCGCGAACTAGGTTTGAAACAGCTAAGCGCGGTTACTTTGCCGGTTTGGATGCTGTAAATAAGCAAACGAAAGCCAAGAAGAACTCAATCGTAGAAGCAGCAGAAGCAATGGCAGCCAAAGGCTCCGACGACATTGCCTCATACAGAAAACTTCTTGACGACTGGAAGACCAGTGGTCGCACTCCAGGAAAATCGGATGACGCACTATGGGCGAGATTCAAGGCAGCCGGAGACACAATTTTTGCCAAGAAGTCTGAGACTGCTGTAGTTGAAAATGCAGCTCAAGAGAAGAACCTGGCCACGAAGCTAGAAATTCTGAAAGATGCTGATTCGATTGACCCTGACAAGGATCTGGCTGCGGCTAAAAAGTCACTGCAGCTAATTCAGCAACGTTGGGAAAAGGCTGGCAAAGTTCCAAAAGACAAATTGCGTGAAACAGAAGACAAACTTCGCGCAATTGAAGCTAGAGTTCGTAAAGTCGAAGAGGATCAGTGGCGCAAGAGCGATCCAGCCGCAATTGAGCGCTCCAACAGTGTGACAAGTCAGCTTGAGGAATCAATAAAGAAGCTGGACGATGAACTCCAGAAAGCCACTGCCACAAACGATTCCAAAAAGATTAAAGATGCTACTGAAGCTCTTGAAGCAAGAAAAGCTTGGCTAGAGGTAGTCAAAGCATCGATGGCTTAATCTTCGAGACTAAGCGTTACTTACGCGATAAACGTCGTAGACGGCTTCAATTCTTCTAACCGCGTTCAACAAGTGTTCAAGTAGTTGTGCGTCGCCCATTTCAAAAACAAATCTGCTCAAAGCAACGCGATCAGACCTTGTGGAGACAGAGGCCGAAAGAATGTTGACGTGGTGCTCGGAAAGAACACGTGTGACATCGGAAAGCAGCCCGCCTCGATCGAGCGCTTCAATCTGAATCTGCACCAAGAAGAGAGTCTTTGAGGTCGGTGCCCAACTGACATCCATCAAGCGCTCAGGTTCCAACATCAATTGTTCAACGTTCTTGCAATCCTTGCGATGAACAGAAACTCCTGAACCTCTAGTCACAAAGCCAATAATCAAATCACCTGGAACCGGCGTGCAGCAACGAGCTAGCTTTACCAAGACATCAGCATCGCCCTTGACCAACACTCCCGCGTCATTTGATCGAGTTCTACTTGAACCACGTGGGGTGGGCAGTTGAAACTCGTGATCATCATTCTCTTCGTGGTTGACAGCTGCAGTCAGCTTTTCAACTACCGATTGAGCTGAGACGTGGTTGATGCCAATCGCCGCGTAGAGCCCCTCTACGTCTGGAAAACGTAGTTCACCAGCTAGCTTTACGAGTTCATCAGCTGCCATCAATCTCTGTAATGGAAGGTTCTGTTTACGCATTGCCTTGGCAAGCATTTCTTTACCATTCTCGATAGCGTCGTCGCGACGTTCGATTGCAAAGTGTTGCTTAATTTTGGCTTTCGCACGAGGCGACTTGATGAAGTTCAACCAGTCTTTAGAAGGCGCTGCGTCTGGTGACTTTGAAGTAAATATCTCCACTACGTCGCCCGATTGCAAAGCAGTTTCTAGAGGAACCAATCTTCCATTTACTTTCGCGCCCATTGTCCTGTGGCCAACATCGGTGTGGATTGTGTAGGCAAAATCAACGGGAGTAGCTCCGCCGGGCAAACCAATTACTTTTCCCTTTGGGGTGAAAACATAAACCTCTTTGGCGCCAATTTCAAATCTCAGCGAGTCTAGAAACTCAGAAGGGTCTTGGGTTTCGGCTTGCCAATCAGTTAGGTGCTTTAGCCAAACTAGATCCTCATCTGCCGTCTCAGAAGTCTTGCCAACCTGCTCCTTGTACTTCCAGTGAGCTGCAACACCGTATTCTGCTCGGTTGTGCATTTCGTTGGTCCTAATTTGAATCTCAACCGGTCTGCCCTGTGGGCCAATAACGGTGGTGTGTAGCGATTGGTAGAGGTTAAATTTAGGCATGGCAATGTAATCCTTGAATCTGCCTGGTACCGGATTCCACCTTGCGTGAATGGCTCCAAGAATTGCATAACAGTCTCTAACCTCGTCCACTAGAACTCGGATGCCAACTAGGTCGTAGATGTCATCGAATTCCCTGCCTCGAACGACCATTTTTTGGTAAATGGAATAGTACTGCTTAGGTCTTCCCGCTACGTTTCCCTTTATTTTTGAATCTCGAAGATCCTGCTCTATAGATTGGATAACGCTCTCGATGAATTCCGCGCGCTTAGGGGTTCGCTGCGTGACTAAATTGACAATCTCTTCGTAAACCTTTGGATACAGAACGGAAAACGAAATGTCCTCGAGCTCCAACTTCATGGTGCTAATGCCAAGTCGGTGTGCAAGCGGAGCGTAAATTTCTAAGGTCTCCTGCGCCTTTCGCTTTGCAGATTCCTCAGAAACGAATCCCCAGGTACGGGCGTTGTGCAGCCGGTCCGCCAACTTTATGACCAAAACACGTATGTCCTTGGACATAGCCACAACCATCTTGCGAACAGTCTCAGCCTGTGCGTGGTCTCCAAATTTCACTTTATCGAGTTTGGTCACACCGTCTACCAGCATTGCCACTTCTGGGCCGAAATCCTTGGTAAGCATCTCAAGCGAGTAAGAAGTATCTTCAACGGTGTCGTGTAGTAGCGACGCTGCCAAAGTTATTGGACCAATGCCCAACTCGGCAAGTATTTGTGTGACAGCTAACGGGTGCGTGATGTACGGTTCACCGGATTTACGCTTTTGTTCACGATGCGCCTCTTCGGCAACAGTAAACGCACGTTCGACAATAGAGAGATCTGATTTTGGGTGGTTGAGCTTTGCAACTCTAAGAATCTCCCCCATTTCAACCGAATAGGGGCCGGCTTTCGCGAACAGACGCGGCAAGCGATTACGCAGGGTAGAAATACTACCTGTAGGCGTTAGATCACTCACCGCTAAACCTTCTCTCTGCTACCAGCCTACAAGCCAAAGGATTGTTTCCGGCAAAGAGATTCCTTAGTTTTACTTGCTAGCGAGAATCTTCTGTGCCGCGGTCTTGTACTTGGCTTCGCCTTCTCTTAGGTGGCTATACATTGGCGCAGCAATGAAGATTGTTGAGTAGGTACCAACAATAATTCCAATGAAGAGCGCCAATGCAATGTCACGAAGAGTTCCGGCACCTAAGAGCGTGGCTCCAATAAACAGAATCGATGCAACCGGAAGCACAGCCACAACAGAGGTATTAATAGAGCGAACGAGTGTCTGATTGATCGCGTAGTTGACCTGTTCAGCAAAGGTTGTTGTCTCGCTGAATTCAACCTCAAACGTATTTTCACGAATTTTGTCGAAGACCACGACTGTGTCGTAGAGCGAGTAACCAAGAATTGTCAAGAACCCAATCACTGCCGCAGGTGTGACCTCAAAGCCAAGGGCGCCATAAACGCCTGCAGTAATAATCAAGTCGTGCGTCAGAGCTGTGACAGCAGCCAATGACATCTTGAGCGTTCTGAAATACAAAGCCATGAGGATGGCTGCGAGGGCAACGAACACAACCAAGCCATTCAAAGCCTTGCCGGTAACATCTGCTCCCCAGTTGGCGCCGATAAATGAACTTGCCACAGCCGCGGAGTCAACGCCGTAAGCCTGAGCCAGTGCAACGCGAACTTCCTCAGATTTAACATCGGTGAGTTGTTCTGTTTGAACACGAATACCACTGGTACCAACGTTGGTCACTAGTGGCTGAGCCTCTGGCTCAACCGTGTGAACTGCATCAATTGCTACCTGCTGCGATGTGCTGGATGCTCCTGAAACACGGAACTCAGAACCGCCGCGAAACTCAATACCAAAGTTGAAACCACCGCGCAGCATTGGCAGAACGACCGCCAGGGCGATCATCAGGAACGCGACGCCGTAAAAAATCTTTCTGCGACCAATGAAGTTGATTGAACGCTTTCCGGTGTAGAGGTCGTTTCCAAACTCACTGAATCTAGACATTACTTCTTCTCCCCTGCAGCAGCTATGTTTTCAGCTGCCTTTCGTTCGGCAATAGTTTGACGCTTGGAGGCTTCTTTAGAAGCCATGGCAACTTTGCTGGCAGGCACAGACTTGGAAGTCCTAAACTGTCCGCGACCAATGTAGTTGGATGCACCCAAAGCCTTTGAATCAAAACCTGACCATGGATGACCAGAGCTGAAGAAATTCGTGCGTGCTAGCAATTGAAGAATTGGGTGGGTAAAGATAATTGCAACACCCAAGTCAACTAAGGTTGTGAGGCCCAAAGTGAAAGCAAAGCCTCGGACGTTGCCAACAGTCAATAGGTAGAGCACCACCGCTGCCAGCAAGCTCACCGAACCAGAAACAATAATTGTGCGGAATGCACGTTTCCAACCTTGCTCAACTGCGGCTGCTACAGAGCGTCCATCGCGTAATTCGTCACGTACGCGTTCAAAGTAAACGATGAACGAGTCGGCAGTAATACCAATGGCCACGATTAGACCAGCTACTCCAGCTAGAGACAAGCGATATCCCTGGCGCCAAGAAAGCAAAGTAATAATCAGGTAAACCAAGATTGCAGCTACTAACAACGAACCAACAGTTACTATTGCCAATCCTCGGTACTGGAAGAATGAGTAAATAATGACCAAGAGCAATCCAATGGCTCCTGCGAGCAATCCGCTAGTCAATTGCTCTGACCCAAGGGTTGCCGAAATGTTCTCTTGGCTCTGAACCTCGAATCCAATAGGTAGAGATCCATACTTCAAAGAATCAGCAAGTGACTTTGACGAGTCCTTATCGAAGCTTCCAGTTATCTGTGCCGAACCAGCTGTGATTACAGCATTTGTAGTTGGCGCGGTTATAACGTAGCCGTCCAAAGTGACAGCGAATCGATTCTTAGGCTCAGCCTGAGGGAAAAGTCGACCAGTAACCGCAGCAAATTGCTCAGTTCCTGTTGCATCGAAATCTAGATTCACTGCCCAGGTGTTTGTAGCAGCACCTGTTGAAGTAGTTACTGTGCCCGCGTTGGCGTCAGAGATGTTGGCTCCCTGAATTTCAACTGGGCCAAGAACATACTTTTCAAAACCGGACACATCACATGTGACTAGTGGCTGGGTTGGGTCATCTACCTGTCCAGGCTGACGGAAAGCCATTGAGCAATCGAGTGCATCGTAAGCCGCCTTTATTTCACCCGAAACCCAGTTGGAATCGCTCGCATCGGTTGGAGCTGCACTAGGTTCTGCAGGCGCTTCACTTTCACCTTCAACTCCAGTTGCGGCAGTTGCAGATTGAGAGGCAAGAATTACCGGCCTGAATTCAAGTTTTGCGCTAGAGCGTATGAGCTTGAGTGTGTTTTCATCCGGGGTTCCTGGAATTTCAACAATGATGTTGCTGTTTCCCTGGGTCTTGATAGATGCTTCGCTGACACCCGTGGCATCGACTCGTTGTCTAATGATTTCAACTGCTTGCGCCAATTGCTCTTCGGACACAGTTGCACCATCTTCAAGGAGCGGTGCAAGAATAATCTGCGTTCCACCCTGAAGATCAAGGGCTAGTTTTGGTGTGAGCGATGCGCCCGCTCCCATAACCGTGCCAAGACCGATAATTGCGGCAAGCAAGACGGTAAGACCCGCAAGCCAAGTTAGGCGCTTACGAGCACCTTTAGAAACAGCTGAATCAGACAAGGAAATCCTTTTTTATTTACTACTTTGCAGCAGGCTTTTTAGCGGCTGATGTGGTCGAAGGCTTCTTTGCAGCTGGCTTCTTTGCTGCGCTGGTCGAAGGTTTTGCAACTGGTGCTGACTTAGCAGGAGCCTCAACGTTTCTGATTGCACCCTTTAGGAAGGCAATTTTCGTGCCAGGGGTAGTTTCAAGAACTGCACGGTCACCATCTAGAGAGACAACCTTGCCAGTAATTCCGCTGTGCAAAACAACACTCGAACCAACTTTTACGCTGGAAAGAAGGTCTGCTGCTTGCTTCTTGCGCTTACGAGAACTAAGAAACATCATGGCAATCAGAATTGCCAGGGCTACTACGAGAAATACGTCCTGAGACATGTTGGCCTATCGATAGGAGATTAACAAAGCAAAGACGCCACTAGGCGTCTAGGCAATTATAGGTCAATCAGCCCATCTATCTGGCTTGAAACAGGCTGGACCCCTAGATGTCGGAATCCTGCCTGGGTAGCGATACGGCCGCGGGCAGTTCGTTCAATCAGGCCTTTTCTCAGCAAGAACGGTTCAACAACCGCCTCAATGGTGTCAGGCTCTTCGCCAACGGCGATGGCCAAGGTCGATAGCCCCACTGGCCTTCCTGGGAATCTTTCAACCAGAACTCTCATGACCTCTTTATCAAGACGATCCAAACCAAGGTCATCCACCTCGTAAAGGTTCAGCGCTGCTTTTGCCTCATTTAGGCCCACTTGGTCATGGCCCGAAACCAAGGCAAAATCTCTAACTCGGCGAAGAAGTCGATTAGCTATTCGCGGTGTCCCTCGACTGCGCATTGCTATTTGGGTCAGAGCTGCCGGTTCAACGGTTAGGTTCAATTTTTGCGCAGCTCTGTTTATTACCTTTTCAAGATCTGAATCCTCGTAGAACTCCAAATGGGCGATGAATCCAAATCGGTCTCTCAGTGGACTAGGCAACATTCCAGAACGCGTCGTGGCGCCAACCAGAGTGAATGGAGAAATCTCCAAAGGAATGGATGTTGCACCCGCGCCCTTCCCCACCATCACATCAACGCGATAGTCCTCCATTGCTAGGTAAAGCATCTCTTCAGCAGACCGAGCCATCCGATGAATTTCGTCTATAAAAAGCACCTCACCCGGTGTGAGGGAACTCAGAATTGCAGCCAAATCGCCGGCATGCTGAATAGTTGGCCCGCTGGTGAGTCTTAATGGTCTAGAACTCTCATGGGCAACGATCATCGCAAGCGTAGTTTTTCCTAAACCAGGAGGGCCAGCTAGCAAGACGTGATCAGAGGTCCTATTTTGCAAAGCCGCCGCATCGAGTATCAACTTAAGTTGGCTTCGAATTTTTACCTGCCCAATGAACTCGTCTAGCGACTTTGGGCGCAAGGCCGACTCAAAAGCTAAGTCATTCTCAGTACCGGCAGGAGAACTCAAATCATTCATCGCCGGCCCCAATTGATTTTGAGCTTCCCAGTCGACTCAGCGCTTCTTTGAGTAGTTCGTTGGTTGAGCCCTTCACACCTAGGGAACTCTGAGCCTGCTGAGCAACATCCAGCGCAATTCGCTCACTCCAACCCAAGCCCGTTAGAGCGGAAACTACAAGTGCCACCTCTGATTGTTTTGGAGTGGAACTAACTGACGCTCCTACGCCCAACCTGCCAGCCAAAGTTAAGACAATTAGCTTGGCAGTTTTAGGACCTACACCGGAAACTTGCTTAAATGCCAAATCATTCTCCGCTGCCACTGCATTAATGATTTCGTCAGAATTCATTGCGGAAAGTATGCCGAGTGCGGATTTAGGCCCCACTCCGGTCACAGATCTAAGCAGGTCAAAGATTTTCTGATCAACGGTGGAAAGGAATCCATAAAGAGAGAAGCCGTCTTCACGCACAATCATCGTCGTAAAAATACGTACTGTGCTGTCCAAGGCGATTTTGTTGACTGTAGGCGCCGTTAGGGACACCAGGTAACCCACACCGGATACGTCAATGATTGCGCTACCAGTCTCTAGGGCAATAACCTTGCCGCTCAATGATGCAATCACAAAACTAGACTAGCCAATCTCGTGTGCTTATCGCCTCTTTGCAGCGGTGGCGGATTGTTCTGCCGCCTGCCATTGCTTTTGAGCCTGCGTCATCTCTTTTGAACCGATAACTGTACCTCCAACACTTTTCCAAGCGTGACAAATTGCAATCGCAAGGCTATCTGCCGAGTCGGCTGGTTTGGGAACGCTTTCAAGTCCTAGAATTTTTGCGACCATGGTGCCAACCTGAACTTTATTTGCCCTGCCCGATCCCGTGACCGCAGCCTTCACCTCACTTGGAGTGTGCATAAAAACTGGTATTGAGTGCTTACTGGCCAACATCAGAACGACACCACTGATTTGAGCAACACCCATTACGCTGCGAAGGTTTTGCTGCGCAAAAACGCGCTCAATTGCAATTGCGCTCGGCTTTGACGAGGTGATTAGACCCTCTAGCCTTTCCGCGATGTGGCCGATTCGATCCACCAACTCTGTTTTAGAGTCAGTCGTTATAGTTTCAACACTTATAAGTGAGACCTTGCGAGAAGCGCCCACTTCGATGAGACCAACGCCGCATCTCGTTAGTCCTGGGTCGATACCTAAAACCCTGGTCGACATTTTTAGTCGTTCTCTAGTTCCGCCATTACCTCTTGAGAGATATCTAGATTCGAATAAACGTTTTGCACATCGTCCTGATCTTCCAAAGCATCAATCAAAGCGATTGCCTTCCTGGCGGTGTCTGCATCAACTTGGATCGGCATTGAAGAAACAAATTCAACATCGGCGCTCTCGTAATCAATTCCAGCACTTTGAAGTGCGGTTCTGACACCAACCATTGAGCTTGGGTCTGTGGTCACTACGAATTGATCAGCGTTACTCTCTAGGTCTTCAACCCCTACTTCAAGAACAGCTTCAAGAATCGAATCTTCAGTTGTGCCTTCAGTTTTTGCAACAACAATTACTCCCTTGCGGGCAAATTGATAAGAAACGCTTCCTGGGTCAGCCATCGTTCCACCGTTTCGCGAGACGGCGAGACGCACTTCAGCAGCAGCTCGATTCTTGTTGTCGGTCAGACACTCAATCAGAATTGCAACGCCGTTAGGTCCGTAGCCCTCATACATAATGTTTTGATACTCAACTGCATCTGCGCCGACTCCGGAACCACGCTTTACCGCTCGTTCTATGTTGTCGTTAGGCAGGGAGCTTTTGCGACCTTTTTGAATTGCATCGTAGAGCGTTGGGTTTCCGTCAACATCTGGACCGCCTATGCGCGCCGCAACTTCAATGTTCTTGATGAGTTTGGCAAACAGTTTGGCTCGTCGGCCATCGATGACTGCTTTTTTGTGTTTGGTAGTTGCCCATTTGGAGTGGCCTGACATAGTGCTCCTCGAAGAATTGAATTTCAGTCTAGATTACGAATCAAGTGACCTTCAAGTTGATCTATTTTCTAGCCGACCATGCCAAGAAAGTATTCGTGAACCCTGAGCTCTCCTGATATTTCAGGGTGAAATGAGATTCCTAGCACTGTCTCATTTCTGACTGCCACGATGCGTCCGTCGCTAAGTTCTGAAAGTACTCTAACGCCGGAGCCAACCCGCTCAACTATTGGAGCTCGAATGAAAGCGGCTTCAATTCCTGGATCTGAAATTCCTTCGAAAGAAAGTTGAGTCTCAAACGATTCAAGCTGATTGCCAAATGCATTTCGTCTAACCGAAACATCAAGTCCACCGAAACCCTTTTGACCTGGAACCCCATCGAGGATTTCTTCAGCAAGCATGATGAGACCAGCACATGTGCCAAACGCGGGTAGGCCGGAACTGATGGCATCTCTGATGGGATTGATAAGACCAAAACTGGTTGCCAGATTCTGAATTACGGTGGATTCCCCGCCAGGAATAATCAATGCTTTGGATTTAGCTAGGTCAGCTATCGTGCGGACTTCGATTGTCTCTACTTCTAATTGTTTCAGGACATTAATGTGTTCTCTAAAATCACCCTGCAGAGCTAGAACGCCAATCGGCATTGAAATTACCAGCCGCGTTCAGCCAAACGATGTGGTGCAGGCAGATCGGAAACATTTATACCAACCATCGCCTCTCCGAGTCCGCGGCTGACTTCTGCAAGCACGTCTGGATTGTTGTAGAAGGTGGTTGCCTTAACAATTGCCTTTGCGCGTTCGGCTGGATTGCCGGACTTGAAAATTCCAGAACCAACAAAAACGCCGTCCGCTCCCATTTGCATCATTAGCGCTGCGTCAGCAGGAGTAGCAATACCGCCAGCAACAAACATGACCACTGGAAGTTTGCCTGTGCTGGCAACTTCGCGGACTAGTTCGTAAGGCGCTTGCAATTCTTTGGCCGCTACGTACAACTCATCCTCTGATTTTGAAGCGAGGGATCTAACTTGGCCAAAAATAGTCCTGATGTGCTTCATGGCCTCAGAAACATCTCCGGTGCCGGCTTCTCCCTTGGAGCGAATCATCGCTGCGCCCTCGGTGATGCGACGAAGGGCTTCGCCAAGATTTGTTGCTCCACAAACAAAAGGAACGTCAAACTTCCACTTATCGATGTGATTTATGTAATCAGCCGGACTCAGCACCTCTGATTCGTCGATGTAATCAACTTTCAAAGATTGAAGAATTTGCGCCTCAACGAAATGACCAATTCTTGCTTTAGCCATAACCGGAATGGAAACTGCATTGATGATTCCGTCAATCATGTCAGGGTCGCTCATTCTGGAGACGCCACCCTCAGCGCGAATGTCTGCGGGAACACGCTCTAGGGCCATCACGGCAACTGCACCGGCATCTTCAGCAATTTTGGCTTGCTCTGGAGTTACGACGTCCATAATGACGCCGCCCTTCATCATCTCGGCAAGGCCACGCTTTACAAGTGGGGTGGATTTAGAATTCTGAGAATCGCTCATGTTCCAAGTCTAATCCCCGGTAAGCCGCTGACTTAACTTTAGGAAACAGTGGACCAAGCTTCAGCGATCTCTTGGCGAACCTCACCTAGCAACCTAGGCAGGGCCTTAGTCTCAGCAATAATTGGGAAGAAATTTGAATCATTTTTCCAGCGCGGCACTATGTGCTGGTGTAGGTGACCAGCAATCCCGGCACCTGCGACCTCCCCCTGATTCATTCCTATGTTGAAACCGTGAGCTCCGGAGACTTTTGATATGACTCGCATTGCCTGTTGAGTGAGTTCAGCAATCTCGAGTACTTCTTCTTTGTTTGCCTGATCGTAAGTGGCAATGTGCCGGTAGGGGCAGACCAACATGTGGCCGGAATTGTAAGGGAACAGATTTAGAAGGACATAAGCATGGGTGCCTCGATGCACGATTAGCGCCTCTTCATCGGCTTTGTTTAGAGCCAAGCAAAAAGGGCAATCTTCATCAGCGGGCTGCTGACCATGCTGGATGTACACCAATCGGTGCGGGGTCCAAAGATGTTGAAAAGAACTTGGCACACCAGGCAGATCAGCCGCTGATTGAATCTGCTCTGACGACATATCTAGACCTGAACCTTGTCGGCGATGGCTGAAGCAATTCGCTCGATAGCCTCAGCAACTGGAATTCCATTCTCTTGCGAGCCATCGCGGAACCTGAATGAAACAGCTCCTGCCTTCTGGTCCTCTTCACCAGCAATCAAGATGAATGGGACTTTATTCAAGGTATGGTTTCTGATCTTCTTTTGCATGCGGTCATCCGAATCGTCAACAGTGATTCGTACGCCCCGCTCCCTTAACTGCTTTGCGATTACATGCAGATAGTCGGAGAATGCTTCTGCGATTGGAACGGCAACAACTTGAACAGGGGCCAACCACGGTGGGAAGTGTCCGGCGTAGTGCTCAGTCAAAACACCAAAGAATCGCTCAACGGAACCAAAGAGAGCCCTGTGAATCATTACAGGCCGCTGCTTGGAACCGTCTGCTGCCGTGTACTCCAAATCAAAGCGCTCGGGGAGATTGAAGTCCAATTGAATGGTGGACATCTGCCAGGTTCTGCCGATGGCATCTCTGGCCTGAACGGAAATCTTAGGTCCGTAAAAAGCCGCTCCTCCTGGATCAGGAATTAGCTCAAGACCGGAGTCGGCGGCAACCTTTTCTAGTGTTGCTGTCGCTGTCTTCCAAATTTCATCGCTGCCAACAAATTTAGGGTTACCCTCTTCTTTTGTAGAAAGCTCGAGGTAGAAATCGTTTAGGCCATAATCCTTGAGAAGACCAAGCACGAAGCCAAGCACATCGGTGAGCTCTTGCTCCATGCTCTCTTGAGTCACGAAAAGGTGAGCATCGTCTTGAGTCAAGCCTCGAACTCTAGTCAGACCATGTAGGACACCACTCTTTTCGTTTCGATAAACAGTGCCGAACTCAAACATTCGAAGCGGTAGGTCCCTGTACGACCTTGGTTGGCTGCGGTAGATAAGAATGTGGAACGGGCAGTTCATAGGCTTGAGGTAATAATCCTGCCCGGCCTTTTTTACATTTCCATTTTCGTCTAATTCTTCATCCATGCGGATTGGAGGAAACATTCCTTCTGCATAGGTCTGTAGATGGCCAGAGATCTCGAAAAGATTGCTCTTCGAAATGTGTGGGCTGTAGACGAAATCGTAACCGGATTCCTCGTGGCGCTTTCGGCTGTAGTCCTCCATCACACGACGCATAATTCCACCCTTCGGATGGAATACTGCCAAACCAGAGCCAATTTCTTCTGGGAATGAGAACAGATCTAAATCGACACCAAGTCTGCGGTGGTCTCTTTTTGCCGCTTCTTCCAGTCTTTCCTGGTGTGCCCGCAGTTCGTCTTTCGAAGGCCAAGCAGTGCCATAGACGCGTTGTAATTGTTTGTTGTTCTCGTTGCCGCGCCAGTATGCGGATGCCACACGAGTCAATGCGAAACCGTTGCCAATCATCCTGGTGTTTGGTAAGTGTGGACCTCGGCAGAGATCTTTCCACACGATTTCACCCGATTGCGGATCGATATTGTCGTAAATGGTGAGCTCGCCCGATCCAACCTCGGCACTTCCCTCGCCTAAGTCAGAGCCCTTTAAGCCAATCAACTCCAATTTGTAGGGCTCACCTGAAAGTTCAATGCGAGCATCGGCGTCATTGGTCACACGACGAACAAAGCGCTGGCCCGATCGAATGATGCGCTCCATTGCCTTTTCTAGAGATTTGAAATCCTCCGGGCTGAACGCTTCGTCAATGTCGAAGTCGTAATAGAAACCATCTTTTATCGGCGGACCGATGCCTAATTTGGCTTGAGGATTAATTGACTGCACTGCTTGAGCTAAAACGTGCGCGGCCGAGTGACGCAAAATGTTCAAGCCATCCGGAGAAGAAATGTGTACGGCCTCTACAACATCATCAATGTCGAGTTTGTGGGCTAGGTCCCTAAGTTCACCGTTCACGCGCATAGCAACGACGGTCTTGTCGCTAAAGGCCTTGAATCCGTCTGCGCCAGACTCAAGTTGAACGGCAGTACCGTCTACGACGACATTAATTCCTGGCACAAAAACCTCAGTTTGTTTGAAAGATTGGTCTAATCCTACCCACGGTCGGCTTGCGAGCCTCAAATCAAACAGTCCCAATTGTGATAATTTCAAGAACTATGAGCAAAACAAGGAACATGCGTGTGGATTTGCCTAAGTTGGCATCCGATGAATTCCAAAGACGCTCAATGGCAGCAAGACT